>CP081098.1:300000-545000 GCA_025141015.1 Rhodobacteraceae bacterium M382
GTGTATCGCACCGCCCCATGGCGAGCCGCGGTAGCCCTGCCAGCCCTGTTGAAACGTCGCGCCAGAAATAGATGACCACGGCCACCAGGGTGCCCACATGAACCGCCACATCGATGGTTTGTCCCTGGTCGTCCAGTCCGGTCAGGCTGGGCAACAGAATCAGGTGACCAGAGGACGAAATGGGCAAAAATTCGGTGATACCCTGGATCACGGCAACGAGTATCAATTGAAAAAGCGGCATGAGGCAAAAAACCTGAGGAGTATTGCGGGGGCGTGTGGGTTTAGGGATCGGTATAAAGTGCCTGTTTTTAAAGGGAAGGAAATAAATAGGTCCGATATGAAGCCTAAAAATGCTGTACATTTTGGCAAAGCTTGGGCAAATCAAAGCTGAGATCGAAATTTAGGTCAGCATAGTTGACTTTTAATCCGCAACGCTACGGTTTATCACCAGCCGAAGCCAGCCAAACGACGGAGTCCCAGCCATGGCAAAGCAGCCAATGCTCAAATTTGTGCAGATCGACCGCGACATGCCGCAAAAGCGTGCAGCGACTCTCCGCAAAAATGACTTCGATGAGATTTATGCAGAGTACGCCGCCGCCAAGGCCGAGGAACAGGCCAGCCGGTGCAGCCAATGTGGCGTGCCCTATTGCCAGTCGCATTGCCCGCTGCACAACAATATCCCAGACTGGCTGCGTCTGACCGCCACCGGGCGGATGGAAGAGGCCTATGCCACCAGCCAGGCCACCAATACCTTTCCCGAGATCTGTGGTCGCATCTGTCCGCAGGACCGCCTGTGTGAAGGCAACTGCGTGATCGAGCAATCCGGCCACGGCACTGTCACCATTGGTGCGGTCGAAAAATACATCACCGATACGGCGTGGGATCAGGGGTGGGTCAAACCCATCGTTCCCGCGGCAGAGCGCACCGAAAGCGTTGGCATCATCGGGGCCGGTCCCGGTGGGTTGGCAGCAGCGGATATGCTGCGCCGCGCCGGTATTCAGGTGACGGTCTATGACCGGTCGGATCGCGCGGGTGGATTGCTGATGTACGGCATCCCCGGTTTTAAATTGGAAAAGGACGTGGTGCAGCGGCGCAATGATCTGCTGGCCGCAGGCGGGGTCACATTCGAGCTGAATTGCGACATTGGCGATGACGTCACATTTGATGCTGTGCGGGCCAAACATGACGCCATCATCATTGCCACGGGTGTCTACAAGTCCCGCGACCTGTCGATGCCGGGCAGCGGGGCCAAAGGCATTGAAAAGGCGATTGATTTCCTGACCGCGTCCAACCGCAAAAGCTTTGGCGATGCGGTCAAGGAGTTCGATTCCGGGCGGTTGAATGCCGAGGGCAAAAAGGTCGTCGTCATCGGGGGCGGTGACACGGCCATGGACTGTGTGCGCACATCCGTGCGTCAGGGCGCGACTTCGGTCAAATGCCTGTATCGTCGTGACCGCGCCAACATGCCGGGATCACAGCGCGAAACCCAGAACGCCGAAGAAGAAGGCGTGGTGTTTGAATGGCTGAGCGCCCCCAAGGGGTTCACCGACGCCAAGGGCAAGGTCACCGGGGTGATGGTGCAGAAAATGCGTCTGGGCCAGCCCGATGCCACCGGCCGTCAGGCCCCCGAGGTGATCGAAGGCGCAGATTATGTCGAAGAGGCCGATCTGGTGATCAAGGCACTGGGATTCGAGCCCGAAGACCTGCCGACATTGTGGGACCAACCCGAATTGCCCGTCACCCGCTGGGGCACCATCAAGGCGGCGTTCCAGACCGGGGAAACCGACATGGACGGGGTCTATGCGGTGGGTGACATCGTACGTGGTGCGTCGTTGGTGGTCTGGGCGATCAAGGACGGGCGTGACTGTGCCGACGCGATCATTGCGCGTTTGAATGCCAAGGCTGCAGTTGCAGCAGAATGACCTGGTAACCGGGGGGTGACATGCGTGCACCTTGCGTGCACCACCCGTACACCGCCGCAACGCAGAAGAAATGCTGCAACACAGCCAAAAGGTCACCCGGTGTGACCCATCGCCAAGGGGACAGATGTCATGACTGAATTGAGAGGCCAATGTTTGTGTGGTGCGGTCACGGTCACTGCGACCCCGGAGCGGTCTGCGCTGGCCGCCTGTCATTGTGAAATGTGCCAACGCTGGGGCAGCGGCCCATTCCTGAGCTTTCAGGCGGCGCAGGGCTATGCGGCGCTGGGCCCGGTGAAAACCTATCAGTCGTCCAGCTGGGCAGAGCGGGCGTTTTGTGGCCAATGCGGATCGTCGCTGTGGTACCGGATGACGGGCCCCGGATCGCATCAGGGCCAGACCCAGATGTCCGCCGGTCTGTTTGAAGATGCCGCTGGTGCCCGGCTCAAGCTGGAAATCTATGTGGACAAGAAGCCGGACGGCTATGGGTTTGACGGCAATTGCCGCAAGATGACCGAGGCGGATGTGATTGATGCCTTTGCGCCTGCACCGGTCGAGGGGTCGACATGAGCCAGACCAGAACCGGACATTGCATGTGCGGTCGCGTCCGTTTTGTCGCGCGCAATGTGCCCCAGGTATTCGGGGCCTGTCATTGCGACATGTGCAAACGCTGGTCCGGGAACATGTTCAACGGGGTGTCGGTTGTGTCCGGCGATCTGGATTTGACCGGTCAGGACCATATCAGACGTGTCCAGACGTCCGAGTGGGCCGAACGCGCCAATTGCGAGAGCTGCGGATCGCCGCTGTGGTACCGGGTGACGGACCCGGAGTTCGAGCCCAAGACCCATAACATGGCCCTGGGCCTGTTCGACGACACCAGCGGCATGACGCTGGGACATGAATTTTTTGTGGATCGCAAAACATCGGCCAACGATCTGCCCAAAGACCGGAAACAGTTTACCGAAGCGGAAACCCTGGCGCTGTTCGCGCCCGAGGACGCATCGCACGACCAAGGAGACAAGCAATGACCAAATTTGATGCCAATTGGGTGCGCGCCGAAGAAGAAAAGCGCAAGTGGATGGCCGAAAACGGTCTCTATGCCGAGGAAGAAGAGCATTCTTCGTGCGGCGTTGGTCTGGTGGTGTCGGTTGACGGCAAGAAAAGCCGCAAGGTGGTCGAAGCCGGGATTGATGCGCTGAAAGCGATCTGGCACCGCGGCGCGGTGGATGCCGATGGCAAGACCGGCGATGGCGCGGGCATTCACGTGCAGATCCCTGTGTCGTTCTTTTACGACCAGATCCGCCGTACCGGTCACGAACCGCGCATGGACCAGTTGATGGCCGTGGGGCAGGTGTTTCTGCCGCGCACCGATTTTGGGGCCCAGGAACGGTGCCGGACCATCGTGGAATCCGAAGTTCTGCGCATGGGCTATTACATCTATGGCTGGCGGCATGTGCCGGTGGATGTGACCTGTTTGGGGGAAAAGGCCAATGCGACCCGCCCCGAGATCGAACAGATCCTGATTTCCAACACCAAGGGCGTCGACGAAGACACGTTCGAGCGCGAGCTGTATGTGATCCGTCGCCGCATCGAAAAGGCTGCGGCGGCTGACAATGTGACCGGTCTGTATATCGCGTCGTTGTCGTGCCGGTCGATCATCTACAAGGGCATGATGCTGGCCGAACAGGTGGCGGTGTTCTACCCGGACCTGATGGACGAGCGGTTCGAATCGGCATTCGCGCTGTATCACCAGCGGTATTCGACCAATACCTTTCCCCAGTGGTGGCTGGCCCAGCCGTTCCGCATGTTGGCCCATAACGGCGAAATCAACACGCTGCGGGGCAATCTGAACTGGATGAAAAGCCACGAGATCCGCATGGCGTCGTCGTTCTTTGGCGAAATGGCCGAGGACATCAAACCGATCGTGCAGGGCGGATCGTCGGATTCGGCGGCGTTGGATGCGGTGTTCGAAGTCATGGTGCGCGCGGGCCGGTCGGCGCCGATGGCAAAAACCATGCTGGTGCCGGAAAGCTGGTCGAAACAGGCGGTGGATCTGCCGCAGCCGTGGATCGACATGTATTCCTATTGCAATTCGGTGATGGAACCCTGGGATGGCCCGGCTGCATTGGCGATGACCGATGGGCGATGGGTCTGTGCCGGTCTGGACCGCAACGGGCTGCGCCCGATGCGTTATGTGGTGACAGGTGACGGGTTGCTGATCGCGGGATCCGAGGCCGGCATGGTGCCGATCGACGAGGCCGGTGTTGTCGAAAAGGGCGCATTGGGTCCGGGGCAGATGATCGCCGTCGATATGGCCGAAGGCAAGCTGTTCCACGATACCGAAATCAAGGACACATTGGCGGGATCGCGTCCGTTTGGGGAATGGGTCGGCAAGATCCACAATCTCGAAGAGGATCTGAACGGGGTCGAGGAAACACCGCTGTTCACCGGCGAAGAGCTGCGCAAGCGTCAGATCGCGGCGGGGTATTCGGTGGAGGAGCTGGAGCAGATCCTGTCCCCGATGGCCGAGGACGGCAAGGAAACGCTGGCTTCGATGGGGGATGACACCCCGTCCGCCGTGCTGTCGAAAATGTATCGTCCGCTGAGCCACTTCTTTCGCCAGAACTTTAGCCAGGTGACCAACCCGCCGATCGATTCGTTGCGTGAATTCCGGGTGATGTCGTTGAAAACCCGGTTCGGCAACCTGAAGAACGTGCTGGACGAAGACAGCAGCCAAACCGAAATCATCGTGCTGGAAAGCCCGTTTGTCGGCAATTCCCAATGGGACAAGCTGGAAGCGGCGTTCAATGCGCCGATGGCGGAAATCGACTGTTCGTTTGAACCAGGCACCGGCGCGCTGAGCGCGGCCCTGGCCCGGATCCGGTCCGAGGCCGAGGACGCCGTGCGGTCCGGCGCTGGGCATCTGGTGCTGACGGATGAACATTCGGGACCGGGCAAGGTCGCGATGCCGATGATTCTGGCCACATCGGCGGTGCATTCGCATCTGACCCGCAAGGGGCTGCGCACCTTCTGTTCGTTGAACGTGCGGGCCGCCGAATGTATCGACCCGCATTATTTTGCCGTGTTGATCGGCTGTGGTGCCACGGTCGTGAACGCCTATCTGGCCGAAGATTCGATTGCGGACCGCATTGACCGCGGGTTGTTGGATGGGACGTTGACCGAAAACGTCGCGCGCTATCGCGAAGCCATCGACCAGGGTCTGTTGAAAATCATGGCCAAGATGGGGATTTCGGTGATTTCGTCCTATCGCGGCGGTTTGAATTTCGAAGCCGTGGGTCTGAGCCGTGCCATGTGCGCCGAATTCTTCCCCGGCATGACCAGCCGGATTTCGGGGATCGGTGTCACCGGTATTCAGTCCAAGGCCGAAGAGATCCACGCCAAAGGCTGGACCAGCGGGTTGGACGTGCTGCCGATTGGCGGGTTCTACAAGGCGCGCAAATCCGGCGAAACCCATGCGTGGGAAGCCACGTCGATGCATATGTTGCAGATGGCGTGCAACCGCGCGTCGTTTGAGCTGTGGAAACAGTATTCAGCCAAGATGCAGAGCAACCCGCCGATCCATCTGCGGGATCTGTTGGACATCAAACCGCTGGGCAAATCGGTGCCGATCGAAGAGGTCGAATCGATCACAGCGATCCGCAAGCGGTTCGTGACACCGGGCATGTCGTTGGGCGCGCTGAGCCCGGAGGCGCACAAGACGCTGAACGTGGCGATGAACCGGATCGGGGCAAAGTCTGACAGCGGCGAGGGCGGCGAAGATCCGGCGCATTTCGTGCCCGAACCCAATGGCGACAATCCATCCGCCAAGATCAAACAGGTGGCATCGGGCCGGTTTGGTGTGACCGCCGAATATCTGAACCAGTGTGAAGAGCTGGAAATCAAGGTGGCCCAGGGTGCAAAACCGGGCGAGGGTGGCCAGCTGCCGGGCATGAAGGTCACCGACCTGATCGCGCGTCTGCGTCATTCGACCAAAGGCGTGACCCTGATTTCACCGCCGCCGCACCACGACATCTATTCGATCGAGGATCTGGCGCAGCTGATTTACGATCTGAAGCAGATCAACCCGCGCTGTAAGGTGACGGTGAAATTGGTGGCGTCGTCCGGGGTGGGCACGATTGCCGCCGGTGTGGCCAAGGCCAAGGCCGACATCATCCTGATTTCGGGCCACAATGGTGGCACCGGGGCGTCGCCTGCGACGTCGATCAAATATGCGGGTCTGCCGTGGGAAATGGGTCTGACCGAAGCGCATCAGGTTCTGTCGATGAACAACCTGCGCGAACGCGTCACCCTGCGGACCGATGGCGGGCTGCGCACCGGGCGTGATATTGTCATGGCGGCGATGTTGGGGGCCGAGGAATACGGCATCGGCACGGCGGCGTTGATCGCCATGGGCTGTATCATGGTGCGTCAGTGCCAGAGCAACACCTGCCCGGTTGGGGTCTGTACCCAGGATCAGGCGCTGCGCGACAAATTCACCGGCAGCGCCGACAAGGTGGTCAATCTGATCACGTTCTACGCACAGGAAGTCCGCGAGATCCTGGCCAGCATCGGGGCGCGGTCGCTGGACGAGGTGATCGGTCGGGCCGATCTGTTGGCGCAGGTCAGCCGGGGGTCCGCACATCTGGACGATCTGGACCTGAACCCGCTGTTGATCACCGTCGATGGCGCAGCCGACATCGTGTACAACCGCGACAAGGACCGCAACGCGGTGCCCGATACGCTGGACGCGGAAATCGTGCGCGATGCGGCGCGGTTCCTGCAGGATGGCGAGAAAATGCAGCTGTCCTATGCGGTGCAGAACACCCATCGGACCGTGGGCACGCGGACATCGTCGCATATCGTGCGCAATTTCGGGATGCGCAATGCGTTCCAGCCGGATCACCTGACGGTGAAGCTGCAGGGGTCTGCCGGGCAGTCGTTGGGCGCGTTTGCAGCACCGGGGCTGAAGCTGGAAGTGTCGGGCGATGCCAATGATTACGTGGGCAAGGGTCTGTCGGGCGGCACCATCGTGGTGCGCCCACCGCAGGTCAGCCCATTGAATGCGTCCGAAAACACCATCATCGGCAACACGGTTCTGTATGGGGCCACCGATGGGCATCTGTTTGCCGCCGGTCGCGCCGGGGAACGGTTTGCGGTGCGCAATTCGGGTGCATCCGTGGTGATCGAAGGCTGTGGCACCAACGGGTGTGAATATATGACCGGCGGGATTGCGGTGATCCTGGGCAGCATCGGGGCCAACTTTGGCGCGGGCATGACCGGCGGCATGGCCTATCTGTATGACCCGGATGGTCAGGCGGCGAGTGTGATGAACATGGAAACATTGGTGACCTGCCCGGTCACGGTGGACCATTGGGAGGCCCAGCTGAAGGGGTTGATCGAGCGCCACGTGGCCGAGACCGGCAGCCGCAAGGGGGCCGACATCCTGCAGCATTGGGATCTGGAGCGGGCCAATTTCCTGCAGGTCTGTCCCAAGGAGATGTTGAACAGCCTGCCCCATCCGCTGAGCATCGAAGAAAGCGCCATCCCGGCCGAATGATCGGGATTGCCTCTGCGGAAAACCCCGTCGGCCTGTGGTCGGCGGGGTTTTTCATTTGGCGACAGAGGGTTGCGAGAAAATTTCCAGACTCTTCGGAAAATATGTTCAGATGAAACCCTGAGACGAATGTCGATTTGAACCGGGGAGATTTGCGATGAAGATGAAGACTGCGACCCGAATTCTGTCCGTTATGGCGGCAACATTGGGATTGGCCGGGACCGCGACAGCGGGAAGTTGCGGATATGACTATTGTTGGGGCGCTGTGGCTGTGGGGCCCAATGGGGCCTATGGGTTTGCCCATTCCTGGGGATCGGAACAAGAGGCCCATAATGTCGCCAATTCCGGGTGCGAATGGGACTGTACGATCACCCGCACATTCTACAACGCCTGCGCGGCGATTGCGGTGGCGGACAATGGCGGCTGGGGATGGGCGTATGAGTCGAGCCGGGAATTGGCCGAAAGCAGCGCCATGAGCTATTGCATGGACAACGGATACAATTGCCGGGTCCGCGTCTGGAGCTGTTCAAAATAGCCCTCCAAAGCGGGGTTTGTTGACCGGTCCCAAATCCCTGTCTTTTTCGATGGCCCCGAGTGGCCTATAGAGTGGCTATGGCGAAGGCAGTACAGAAAAAGACCCGACCGGCAAAAAGGGCCAAGACGGAGCGCAAACCGTTCCGGCCGATCCGCTGGGTCGGGCGTGTGGCTCTCAGGGTGATTTCGGTTTTTGTGGCGGTCGTGACGCTGATGATTTTCCTGTTTGCCTTTGTCAATCCGCCGATCACCCATACAATGTGGTCCGAACGGAGCCGATTGGGCGAATTGGACCGCGAATGGGTGGCGATGGACGATATCGCGCCTGTGATGGCCCGGTCGGTTGTTGCCGCCGAAGATGCCCGGTTCTGTCAGCATTGGGGATTTGACGTGCAGGCCATTCGCGCCGCCATTGCCGGGGGCGGATCGCGGGGCGCGTCGACGATCACACAGCAAGTCGTCAAGAACGTGTTTCTGTGGCAGGGGCGCAGTTGGATCCGCAAGGCGTTGGAAACCCTGATCACCCCGGCCGTCGAGGCGGTGTGGTCGAAACGGCGTATTCTGGAGGTCTATTTGAATGTGGCCGAGATGGGCGAAGGCATCTTTGGGGTCAAAGCCGCAGCCCAGGCCAATTTTGGCGTTGGCCCGGATCAGTTGAGCCCCCGTCAGGCGGCGTTGATTGCCGCTGTTTTGCCCGCACCACGGGTGCGATCGCCAAAACAACCCACCTCAAATATCAAACGCAAGGCGTCCCGGATCATGGATGGGGCGGCCACCATCCGCGCAGATGGGCGATCCGACTGTTTCGAGGATTGAAAAACCTGACGTGGCAGGGCATTCCTGCACAACACCCTTTTTGAATTTCTGGACGCACATGGCCCGCCTTTATCACGTTCCGCTTTCCCCGTTTTGTCGCAAGGTCCGTTTGGTTCTTGCGGAAAAGAAGATCGAAGTCGAATTGGTGGAAGAGCGGTATTGGGAAAAGGACCCGGATTTTCTGCGCCGCAACCCGGCGGCCAAGGTCCCGGTGGTGCGTTTGGACGGCAAGATGATGGCCGAAAGCGCGGCGATCTGCGAATATCTGGAAGAAACCCGCCCGGATCCGGCATTGATGCCGACCGACCCCGATGGCCGATACGAAGTGCGCCGGCTGGTCAGTTGGTTCGATGACAAGTTCCACAATGAAGTGACGTCAAAATTGTTGTACGAGCGGGTCAACAAGAAGGTGACCGGCGAAGGATACCCGGACAGCCGCAATGTGAAATCCGGGGCGAAGGCGGTCAAATACCATCTGGATTACATGGCGTGGTTGCTGGATCATCGGCGTTGGCTGGCCGGGGATCAGATGACGTTGGCCGATTTTGCCGCCGCGGCGCATCTGTCGTCGCTGGATTATATTTCGGATGTGGATTGGAACCGGTCCGAAGTGGTCAAGGACTGGTATGCCAAGATCAAGTCGCGCCCGGCGTTTCGGTCGATCCTGGCCGATCAGGTGCCGGGGTTTCGCCCGCCCGCCCATTACACCGACCTGGATTTCTGATAGGGGTTCGGGGATGGGGGCGCTGCCCCCCGCCCTGGAATTCGGAGAATTCCAAGGCTCCCCCCGAGGTATTTGGGACCAGAAAGAAGCATGAGCGCCGAGCTGAAAGAAAAACTGGTGGCGCGGGCCCTGGAAGAGGGGTTCGTGGCGGCGCGGATCTGTCGCCCCTGGGATGTGCCGCAGGTGCCCGACCGGTTGCAGGCCTATGTCGATGCCGGGTGGCATGGGCAGATGGGGTGGATGGCAGAGCGCATGCAGTGGCGCGGCAACCCGGCGGCATTGTGGCCCGAGGCGCGCTCCGTCATCATGTTGGCCGAGAGTTACACCCCCGAGGAAGATCCGATGGCCGTTGTGGGCTGTCCGGATCGCGGTGCGGTGTCGGTCTATGCACGGGCCAAGGATTACCATGATCTGGTCAAGAAGCGGCTGAAGCGGCTGGCGCGGTGGCTGATCGCCGAGGGCGGTGGCGAGGTCAAGGTGTTTGTCGATACCGCACCTGTGCCGGAAAAGGCATTGGGCCAGGCGGCCGGGTTGGGATGGCAGGGCAAACACACCAATCTGGTCAGCCGGGATTGGGGCAATTGGGCCTTTTTAGGGTCTGTTTTTACCACATTGGAATTGCCGGAGGACACAGCCGAGCCGGATCGCTGCGGGTCGTGCCGGTCCTGTCTGGACGCCTGTCCGACCGATGCCTTTGTCGCCCCCTATCAGTTGGATGCGCGCCGGTGCATTTCCTATCTGACCATCGAGCACAAGGGGCCGGTGGCGGAAGATCTGAGGGCGCGGCTGGGCAATCGGATCTATGGCTGTGACGATTGTCTGGCAGCCTGTCCGTGGAACAAGTTCGCAGTGGCGGCCAGCGATCTGCGCTATGCGGCGCGCGCGGAATTGAAAGCGCCAAAGCTGGCCGAGTTGGCGGAGTTGGATGACGCTGCATTTCGCGCGTTTTTTTCCGGCTCGCCGATCAAGCGGGTCGGGCGCGACCGGTTTGTGCGCAATGTTCTGTATGCCATCGGCAATTCCGGTCAGGCAGAGTTGCGGTCGGTGGCACAGGGGTTGTGTGACGATCCCGATCCGACAGTGGCCGATGCGGCCCGTTGGGCGGTGGCGCGTCTGTAGAGCGTTGCCGATTTCACGCGGTACCTCTTGACGCTGCCTGAAATCAGAGATTTCAACGCGCCAAGAGATGGAGAGCGTTTCAGTTTAAAAATCGAAACGCGTGAGATGACGCAAACAGGCGGGACGTGTCGCGAAACCTTGGTAGACCGATCCGGCGAACAGTCAGGGAGGTACGCGGCATGGCGCTGGCGTTGGGGGTCGATACAGGTGGAACCTATACGGATGCGGTGTTGATCCGTGACGAGCGCGAGGTGATTGCCTCGGCCAAGTCGCTGACCACACGACAGGATCTGGCCATTGGTATTGGCGGCGCGATCCGGGCGGTTCTGGCCGACAGTGGCGTGGCTGCTGCGGATGTGGGGATGGCGGCGTTGTCCACGACTTTGGCCACCAATGCGTTGGTCGAAGGGCAGGGCGGGCGCGTGGCGCTGATCTATATCGGGTTTCGGGCCGAAGATCTGGAGCGGCACGGGTTGGCCGAGGCGCTGAAGGGCGATCCGGCATTGGTCATGGCGGGGGGGCACACCCATGCCGGAGGCGAGGCGGCGGCGCTGGATGTCGAGGCGTTGAACGCATTTCTGGAGAGCGAGGCCAAGGGGGTGACCGGATTTGCGGTGGCCGGTGTCTTTGCCACCCGCAACCCGGGACATGAATTGGAAGTGGCGCGGATCATCGGTGAGACCACCGGGCGGCCCGTAACCTGTTCGCACCAGTTGTCGGCCAAATTGAACGGACCCAAGCGCGCGGTCACGGCGGTGTTGAATGCGCGGTTGATCGGGATGATCGACCGGTTGATTGGGCGGGCGCAGGAGACATTGGTGGATCTGGGCATTCAGGCTCCGATGATGGTGGTGCGCGGAGACGGGGCGTTGATGTCGGGCGAACAGGCCCGCGAGCGGCCGATCGAGACGATTCTGTCCGGGCCTGCGGCGTCGATTGTCGGGGCGCGCTGGATGACCGGGGTCGAGGATGCGTTGGTGTCCGACATTGGCGGGACAACGACGGATGTGGCGTTGTTGAGCGGCGGAAAGCCGGCGATTGATCCGGCCGGTGCCCGGGTTGGCGGGTTTCGCACCATGGTGGAAGCGGTTGCCATGCGCACCAGCGGGCTGGGCGGTGACAGCCAGGTCCATATGAACACCTCCGGGTTGGCCGGGGGGCTGTTCCTGGGGCCGCGCCGCGTATTGCCCGCGTCGCTGATTGCCATGGAGGCCCCGGAGCTGGTGCATGACACATTGGATGCGCAGCTGCGATCGTCCACAGCCGGGGAATATGACGGGCGGTTTGTGCGGGCGGTTCCGAACATGCCGGTGGTTGGTCTGTCGGGGCGCGAAGAGGTGGTGCTGGAGCGGATCGGGGACCGGGTGCTGCCGATGGGGGATGTGCTGAGGACCCGGATGGAGCAGGGCGCGCTGAACCGGTTGGTCGATCGTGGCGTGGTGCAGGTGTCGGGGATTACCCCATCGGATGCCAGCCACGTATTGGGCCGGGTCGACGCCTGGGACCGGGACGCGGCGGACAAGGCGCTGACCCTGTTTGCGCGACGCCGGATCGGGTCCGGCGACATGGCCGCGACCGGGTCACAGCAGTTGGCTCAGATGATCATTGACCAGCTGACCGAGCAGACGGCGCTGACCCTGTTGGAAGCGGCCTTTGCCGAGGAAGCGGATGGGTTCGGCATTCCCGGTGATCAACTGGCGCGTCACGTGCTGATGCAGCGGGGGTTGGACAAACACCGGGGGCTGATCGCGCTGGATGCATCGGTGAACGTGGATGTGGTCGGGTTGGGGGCATCGGCACCCAGCTATTACCCGGCAGTGGGCGACCGGTTGCATTGTCGGATGATCCTGCCACCGCACGCCGGTGTGGCCAATGCGATCGGAGCTGTTGTGGGCCGTGTATCGGTGCGGCGCAGCGGCACGGTCACCAGCCCGTCGGAGGGGCGGTACCGGGTGCATCTGGACACCGGGCCGGAGGATTTCGAGGAGTCCGATGCGGCGTTGGAGATGCTGGAGCGTGCTTTGACACAGGACGCGCGGTCGGCGGCCGAAGAGGCCGGGGCCCAGGATATCAACATCCATGTGGAGCGGGACCTGAGGACTGCTTTGGTGGAGGCCAAGCAGGTGTTTGTCGAAGGCATGTTGACGGTTGAGGCCAGTGGTCGACCGCGGGTGGCCGTGGGGTGACGCCAGCGTGATGGGCAGGGGGCCTACAGCCGGTGAACGGCGGGCTCCCGCCCGGTCTTATTGCATCAAAATGCAATGCGCCCCGTTGGGCGTGGCAGCGCGGCACGCCGCGCTGCGGGCAGGCGGGTCAGTCTTTTGGGCGGCTTGGCACCCAGGCATATCCGTTGGAACATAGAATATAGGCTTCGCGCAGGCCGTGGGGTTTGTCGGTGGGCGGTTGCAGCACCATGGCCCCGAACGCCGTGGCCCGTTGCACGGCGTCATCCGGGTCGGTGTCATACAGACGGATTTCCAACCCGGCCCCGCGTGGCGGGTTTTCCGGCAGCAGATTCAACAGCGGGTTGGCGTGATAGGTGCCATCCGCGTGCAGCTGAAACACCTGATCGCCATAGGTGACGATGGCGAAATCTGCTGTGACCTGATGGCCCGTCATATCAAAAACAGTCTCTAAAAAGGCGATTTCGCCGGGAACATCCTGCACCAGCAGGTTTATTCCGATCCCTTTGAGGCCACGCCCAAAGCTGTCTGCATCTATTGTGTCATACTCCATGCGCCAAGGTTCGCCGGAGTGGGCAGTTCAGGCAAGCGGAGAATTGCGATTGGTCCCGGATTTGACGCCCGTTGTCATTGTATTGTCATCGCGCACCAGTAGCGGGGGTTGAACTCTGACGCACAATCATAACAATTGGTTCATGGAACAGACGCATTTCCCGACATGGCCCGAAACCGCCCCGAAACTCATCTCTGTTGCCGCAGGTCGTGCCCCTGCGGACACGGTCATTCGTGGTGGGATCTGGGTGAATGTGCACACGCGCGAGGTGTTGCCCGGGCATGACATCGCCATCGTGGCGGGGCGGATTGCCTGTGTGGTGCCGGATGCCACATATTGCACCGGGCCCGACACCCAGATCATCGAGGCCAATGGGCGGTACATGATTCCGGGGCTGTGTGATGCGCATATGCATATCGAAAGCGGTATGCTGACCCCGGCGGAATTTGCCCGCGCCGTCATCCCGCATGGCACCACCAGCATGTTCACCGACCCGCATGAGATCGCCAATGTCATGGGGTTGGAGGGCGTGCGGCTGATGCATGACGAGGCGCTGTTGCAACCGGTCAATATTTTCACCCAGATGCCATCCTGTGCGCCGTCAGCACCGGGTTTGGAAACCACAGGGCATGAGATTTCACCCGAAGACGTGGCCGAGGCGATGACCTGGCCCGGCATTGTCGGGTTGGGGGAAATGATGAATTTCCCCGGCGTTGCCAACGCGGACCCCAAGATGCTGGCCGAAATCGCGGCGACCCAGAATGCCGGCAAAACCGTGGGTGGGCATTATGCGTCGCCTGATTTGGGGCCTGATTTTGCGGCCTATGTGGCCGGTGGCCCGGCGGATGACCACGAAGGCACCTGCGAGGCGGACGCCATTGCGCGGATGCGACAGGGGATGCGGTCGATGATCCGGTTGGGGTCGGCGTGGTACGATGTGGAAACCCAGATCACCGCGATCACCAAAAAGGGGCTGGATCCGCGCAACATGATCCTGTGCACCGATGATTGTCATTCCGGCACGCTGGTCAATGACGGCCATATGAACCGGGTGGTGCGCCACGCGATCGACTGTGGCTGTGATCCGGTGGTGGCCTTGCAGATGGCGACGATCAACACCGCCACGCATTTCGGGTTGGAGCGGGAGATCGGATCGCTGACGCCGGGGCGGCGGGCGGATGTGATCCTGACGTCGGATCTGCGCACGCTGCCGATCGAGGTGGTGGTCGCGCGCGGACAAGTGGTGGCCAAAAGCGGCTCTATTACGGTGGAATGCCCGCATTTGCAGTGGCCGGACCATGCGCGGGGCACCGTGCATCTGGGGCATGCGCTGAGCGATGCGGATTTCCGGATTGCGGCACCCGAGGGGGCCAATCAGGTGCGCGCCAATGTGATCGGTGTGGTCGAAAACCAGGCCCCGACACGGGCGTTGCAGTTTGATCTGCCGGTGCGCAACGGGTTGGTCGAGACCGGGGAACTGTCCGGGGAGGCCGACGTTTGTCAGATCGCTTTGGTGGAGCGGCATCGCGCGACCGGGGGCGTGACCAATGCCTTTGTCTCTGGGTTTGGATACCAGGGCTGTATGGCGATGGCGTCAACCGTGGCACATGACAGCCACCATATGATTGTGGTGGGGACCGACCGGGCGCAGATGGCGTTGGCGGCCAACCGATTGGCCGAGGTGGGCGGTGGTATCACCGTGTTCCGCGATGGTCAGGAATTGGCGCTGGTCGAATTGCCGATTGCCGGGTTGATGTCGGACAGCCCTGCCACAGACGTCGCGGCCAAGGCGCAGGCGATGATGGAGGCCATGCAGGCCTGTGGCTGTCAATTGAACAATGCCTATATGCAGCATTCGCTGTTGGCGCTGGTCGTCATTCCCGAACTCAGGATTTCGGATCTGGGGTTGGTGGATGTGCGATCTTTCACGAAAATCCCAGTATTAGAGCCTGTTTCATGATCAACCTGTGTCTGCCACCGGATCTTCCGGCCCCCGAAACCTTTACCGATGCCACGGCAGCGGTGGATCGGTTGGTGGAGCTGTATGAAAGCGCCACCGAATATCTGTGTACCGAATTTTCCCGCGCCATGGTCAAGGGCGCGCCGGATTGCCGGATCCGCGCCTATTACCCGGAAATTCGGGTCACAACATCCAGTTTTGCCCAGGTCGACACGCGGCTGAGCTATGGCCACGTGGTGTCGCCGGGCACCTATGCGACCACCGTGACCCGACCCAGCCTGTTTCGGCACTATCTGACCCAGCAGATTGATCTGCTGATCTGCAATCACGGCCAGCCCGTCACCATTGGCCCGTCAAACACGCCAATTCCGCTGCATTTTGCGGTTGCCTCGCAGCCCGGCCTGACCGTTCCCCAAGAGGGGGCGGCGGGGTTCACGTTGCGCGATGTGTTTGATGTGCCGGACCTGAGCACCACCAACGACGATATCGTCAATGGAACGGTCCAATCGGATAGCGCAACAGGGCCGCTGGCCTTGTTCACCGCCCAACGGATTGATTATTCGCTGGCCCGGCTGTCGCATTACACGGCGACCGAGCCCGAACATTTCCAGAACCATGTTCTGTTCACCAACTATCAGTTCTATGTGGCCGAATTCGAAGCCTATGCGCGGGGACAGCTGGCAGACCCGAAATCCGGCTACGTCAGCTTTGTTTCGACGGGGAATGTCGAAATTACCGACCCGGATATGGCGATTGCGCCGGTTGAGAAGCAGCCGCAAATGCCGACCTATCACCTGAAACGCGCCGATGGCAGCGGCATCACCCTGGTCAATATCGGGGTTGGTCCGTCAAACGCCAAAACCGCGACGGACCATATTGCTGTGCTGCGGCCGCATGCCTGGTTGATGGTGGGCCATTGCGCGGGGCTGAGGAATACGCAGGCGCTGGGCGATTTCGTGCTGGCGCATGCCTATCTGCGCGAGGATCACGTGCTGGACGATGACCTGCCGGTGTGGACTCCGATCCCGGCGCTGGCCGAGATCCAGATCGCGTTGGAACAGGCCGTGGCCGAAGTGACCGAGCTGAAGGGGTATGACCTGAAGCGCATCATGCGGACCGGCACAGTCGCCACCATCGACAACCGCAACTGGGAGCTGCGCGACCAATCCGGGCCGGTTCAGCGGCTGTCGCAATCGCGCGCCATTGCGTTGGATATGGAGAGCGCAACGATTGCGGCAAACGGGTATCGGTTCCGCGTGCCTTATGGCACGTTGCTGTGTGTCAGCGACAAACCGTTGCACGGGGAATTGAAGCTGCCGGGGATGGCGTCAGATTTCTATAAAACGCAGGTGGCACGCCATCTGATGATTGGTATACGTGCTATGGAACAGTTGCGCGGTATGCCGCTGGAACGGTTGCACAGCCGGAAATTGCGTTCATTTGACGAGACCGCGTTCCTGTAACCCCACGGAAATTGCGATTTTCTGGTGGAAAAGGCGCGATTTTCCCTTGTTTTCTTACACAATCCGTTGTGTTCATACACTACATACCGTTAAAGTTACGCGATGAGGCCCCATAAGTCGGGCAGTCTTAAGGAGAAAAAAAGATGGCCAAACCGATGACCAAGACCCAGCTCGTAGCTGCTCTGGCCGAGGAAATGGGCACTGACAAAAAAGCGGCTGGTGCTGCTTTGGATGCAATCAGCGCCCTGATCACCCGCGAAGTTGCAGGCGGCGGTGCCGTGACTCTGCCGAATATCGGCAAGATCTATTGCCGCGAGCGCCCCGAGCGCATGGTGCGCAACCCCGCCACCGGCGAACAGTTCAAGAAAGAAGCCGACAAGGTGGTCAAGATGACCATTGCCAAGGCTCTGAAAGACAGCGTCAACGGCTGATAGAAACCAAGATTGGTTTTTTGGAAAGGGTCGCCCGTGGGTGGCCCTTTTTGTTTGTGAGGTGTCAGGGGGCGGTACCACGCCTTGGCCCCGTGCGCCGCGGGCAGTTGGGTGACAGAAAAGCGGCGTGCAGAATTGATCCGATGCGTGGGATGTAAAAAGCCCCCCGGCGCAGGGTCGCGCCGAGGGGCTTTTCAGTGTGTGACTGATGCAAAGATCAGTTGTCGGTGCCCGTCGACAATGTGTTTGGCGCAAACACATTGCCAAACCCGGAGTCGTTGGAAGGCGCTTTGGATTCTTCCTCTTCTTCGCCGGATTCGTCGGACTGTAGGGTATTGGGGGCAAACACACCGCCAAAGCCTGAGTTGTTGGATTTGGGCTGGGTGGTTGTGTCTTCTTGGGTTGTGCCCTCTTCCGCAGCCTTGGCTGCCGCTTCGGCAGCGCGGGCGGCGCGTTCTTCGCGCAGTTTCTGGATGCGCAGTTCTGTTTCCAGTTTTTTCTGTTCCTTGATGCTGGCCACGCATTGCGCCGGGCTGTGCACCATGGCGGTGCCGACCACGGTGATCGACCCGATCACAAAGAGCACCAGCGCCATGGCCGCAGCATTGCCGGTCAGCAGACGAGGCAGGCGGAAGCCGGTGGAGACGTCTTTGACCGAGGCACCTTTGCGCGCCAGTGCGGCCAGTTCCTTGCGTTTGATGTTGGCTTCGTTGAACAGCGCGGCAAAGATGGTCAGCACAACGATCATAAAGGCCAGGGCCGAAATCGCAGGTGTGATGCCATAGCGGACCTTTTGTGCCAGTTCGATGGTCAGGGTCGGATATTCGCCAAAGGTGAAGGTGGTGGTGTTGTAGTTTTCGAACGACGCCAGGAACGCCAGCACCGCCGCAGATGCGATCGCGGGCCGCATGAAGGGCATCAGGATCTTGCGGAAGGCCTGGGCATGGGTGGCGCCCAGATCCAAGGCCGCTTCGGTCAGGGCGATGTCATAGCGTTGCAGGCGCGCCACCAGCACCAACATGCAGTAGCTGGCGATAAAGGTGGATTGCCCGATGATGGTCAGGAACAGCCCGTTGGACAGGAAGCTGTCAGCCCCCAGCCCGAGAAAGCGGTTGACCCGGTCCCAGAACACCAGCGTCGAAATCCCCAGCACCACGCCCGGAATCAGGATCGGGGCAATGATGATGGTGTAATAGGTCGCCCGCAGCTTTGGCCAGATCTGGGTCAGCATCAGCGCCCCGGCCAGCCCCATGGTCACCGACAGGATGACGGTGCCAAAGCCGACCAGGATCGAATTCTTGATGCCGTTCAGAATGCGTTCGTCCTGAAACAGAGCCGAAAACCATTCAAACGTCAGGCATTCCCAGGGGGCCGCCCGCGGAAACCCGGGCGAGTTGAAGGCAGTGATCGACATGATCACCAATGGGCCCAGCAGATAGGCAAAGAAGAGCGCCAGATAGGCCCAGATTGAGAGGCGCAGGAAGGAATTTTTCATTTGCCGATGTCCCCCATGTTCACCTTGAACAGGCGCATCACGGCCAGAACCAGCAGGATACAGGTGACAAGCAGAACCACCGCATAGGCTGCCCCCTGGGGCCAGTTCGAATTGTCATTGAACCATTGATAGATGATCTGGGTGAACCACAGGGACGATGGGCCGCCCAGGATTTGCGGCGCAGCCAATGCGCCGGCCGACAACATGAAGACCATGGTACAGCCCGAGCTGATGCCCGGTTTGGCATAGGGAATGACCACCCGCCAATGGATCCGCCACCAGGGTGCGCCCAAGTCGCGGGCGGCTTCGATCTGGTTGTGATCCAGGCTTTCGATGACGTTGTACATCGGAAAGATCATCAACAGGATATAGGCATAGCCCAGCCCGGCATAGAGCGCGATGTCATTGCGGATAAAGTCGAACGGGGTGTCGAATACCCCCAAACCCACCAGTGCCGTGTTCAGCACGCCGGATTCGCCAAAGATGATGCGCAGGGCAAAGGCGCGCAGGATTTCATTGATCCAATAGGGAATGATCAGCATCAGCGCAAAAATGCGGATATGGTTGCCTTTGGTCTGACCCAGGTAATAGGCGATCGGATAGCACAGGATCAGGTTGAAGATGGTCACCAGCACCGCCGCAATCAAAGTGCGGTAGAACACGGTCAGATCAACCGCATTGTAATCCTGGCTGCCACCTTCGGGGCCAAACACCAGGTATTTGTAGTTCTGCAGCGTATAGACGTCGTTGGGTCCGCCGATTTCCGGGGGCGGCAGGTTGGGACGGAAGGAAAAGTCGAGCATCGACAATTGAGGGAGGATGATCAGGCCAATGGTCCAGAACAGGACCAGACCCAGCATCACGGAACCCATCAATGTGCCGTTGCGATTGAAGAAGTCTTTCAAAAAGCGTGGCATGATCTGGATCCCTATTCCGCCGCCAGTTCGCCGGCGGGAACGACCACGGCGTTGTGGACTTCGTATTCCAGGGTCATTTTCTGACCGGTGTGATCGTCAAAGGATTGTCCCAGGTTCGGAATCGACACTTTCAGTTCCTTGCCGCCATCGCCCTGGCAGAAGATGTTGAAGCTGTTGCCTTCGAATTCTTCGTGTTTGACCTGGGCGGTGACGAAATGATCGCCCTGGGTGCCGGTGGGCGCGATGGACAGGGCTTCGGGGCGGATGAACAGCATGGCGTCGTCGCCCACATTCATCCTGCCCTGGTTGGCCGTGGTGATCCGGGCCATCAGGTCGCCCGAGCGGTTGGTGCGGATCAGGGCTTCGTTTCCGATGATCTTGGAGACTTTGCCGCGGAAGACGTTGTTTTCACCGACAAAGGAGGCGGCAAAGGCGGTCGAGGGATCGTTGTAGATGGTTTTGCCATTGCCGATCTGGTCGATCACGCCCGCGCGCATCACAGCCACATCATCGGACATGGTCAGAGCTTCGCCCTGATCGTGGGTGATGTAGATAAAGGTGATGCCAACCCGTTTCTGGATTTCGCGCAGTTCCGTGCGCATGTGCTGGCGCAGCTTCAGGTCCAGCGCCGACAGCGGTTCATCCAGCAGCAGCACATCGGGTTCGGCACACAGCGCGCGGGCGATGGCCACCCGCTGACGCTGGCCACCGGACAGTTCGCTGGGCAGCTTGTCGCCCTGACCGGGCAGGGCGATCATGTCCAGCAGTTCGTCGGCCCGCTTGCGTCGTTCGCCAGCAGATGCGCCTTTGATTTCGAGCGAAAAGGTAATGTTTTCCCAGACCTTCATCAGTGGGAACAAGGCCAGGTTTTGAAAGATCAGCGCCGTGGGGCGTTTGTTCGGCCCGATCCCCGCCATGTTGCGCCCGCCGATCAGGACATTGCCTTCGGACGGTTCCAGGAACCCGGACACAGCGCGCAATATCGTGGTTTTGCCACAGCCCGATGGGCCCAGGAACGAAAAGAAATCGCCACCCTTGATATGAACATTGGCGTCACGCACAGCAACGAAATCGCCAAAGCGGATCCAAATATTTTCGAGATCAACGCCGACTCCAGCACTCATCTGGCTACTCCCTGATGCCAAATTCCACCGCGTCCAATTGGGCGCGTGATTTGGTCTTGGATTTGTTGTTATTGGTCGTGTGTCCGCGCCCCCAGAGCCGATCCGGGGACGCGGTGATCAGCGCGAGAAATCAGGCGCTCTTGAACTTGTTGACGAATTCCGTCCGCACATCCGCATACCACGGTGCTTCGGCCGGCCAGGGGTTCAGATTGGCCAGGCTGTCGCCGGGATAGGCTTCGGCAAAGTTCTTCTTGTAGGTGTCCCCCGAGAAGGTATCGGCACCCAAAACTGGCGAATTGTAGCCATGGCTGTCGATCGCCTTGCCCGCCGGTTGCTTTTGGTAGGCATAATTGATGAAGGCATAGACCTGTTCGGTATTGGTCGCGCCAACCGGCATGGAAATGCCGTCAACCCAGGCCATCGCGCCTTCGACCGGTGCCTGATAATGCACCGGCTCACCGGCGGCTTTCAGGGCCAGCGGGGGCCCGTCCCAGGTCTGGCCAACAACAACACCTTCGTTCAGCAGGCCGTTCTTTTGGGTGTCGGCATCGTTCCAGATCAGTTTGATCCGCGATTTGTACGAGATGCACCAATCCGCGATCTGTCCCCAGACCTTGCGCATGGTGTCTTCGTCACCATAAGCCGCCCAGACCGATCCCGGTTCCATCTGACCCGAGGCCTCCATGTACAGACCCGCGCCCAGCATCATCGAATGCGCGCGCCCCATGGTTTTGCCAGCGTTTTCTTCGCTCCAGACATCGCCATACGACGGGGCATCCCCGGCGGGCAGCCATTTGTCGGTGCGATAGGCAATGCCTTCGGTGCCCCAGATATGCGGCAGCCAATGCGACCCCTGATCTGCAAAGTTCCAGGCAACCGTGCCGATCTTGGCCATCGCGGGGTTCACCGCGTCGATATTGACCTTGTTCATGTCAAAGGGCTGCAACAGTTCCAGCGGACCCCACTGCAAGGACCGGTTGTTGGTGGGCGATACGATATCGAATCCCTGACCCTTGGTGGCTTTCATCTTGTTGATGATTTCTTCGTTCGACCCGATGCCGGTGTAATTCACCTTGATCCCGGTTTCGGCTTCGAACCCGGCGATGAATTCCGGTGGCAGGTAATCGGACCACATCAGAATGTTGACTTCGCCGGACGAGGCAAGTGCGGATTTCGAATAAAGCGGTGCAGCCAGCGCCGCAGCCCCGGACATTTTCAGAATTGAACGACGTGAGATTTGTGTTTTCATAATATTCCCCTTGTTGGTTCTTTGTCGGCCTTATGTCTTGCCGATTTTGTGGAAACGTTTGGTTGATTGCTCCTTTGACTTCTCCTGTGACAGGTCTCGGCGTTTATGAAACCAGGCGACTTCGCGGTCATGCCAGATCGTTTTGACAGTCATGTAAACGAGACCAAGATCTCCAAATTTTCAGTTCCTTCCGAGACAGCCGGGCCTCAATTTTCAAAGCCTCTGAAATCGAGGGGCGGCCCCGACGTCCGTGAATACATGGAAACAGGAACTGGACCGCGGTCTGTCCTCTTTACGAAACGCCCAAGTCGGCCACTTGTCCAGACATTTATCGGGCTCCGTGGCGGGAGCTTTGTGTTGTTGTGTGGTTTTTTGGGCTTTTCTGGGTGTATTTTTTGGGCGGTGCGGCTTGGTGCGCCGCCCTTTGATTTTGGGGGTGTTTCAGATTGATTGATTGAAGAGCTGCGTGAGGTTTTGTTGGGTGAGTGTGACGGGGTTTCCGCCGCATGAGGGGTCTGTGAGCGCGCCTGCGACGAGGTCTGGGATTGCGTCTGCTGTGACGCCGAGCTCGGTGAGTTTGCGGGGGATGGCGAGGCTGTCGTTGAAGGTCTGGACAAAGGTGCAAAACCCGTCAAAGCCGCCGGTGATGCCCAGATAGGCGGCGGCCTGATCAAACCGGTCGGCGATTTCGGGTGCGTTCAGCGCCAGCACGGCGGGCATGCAGACCGCATTTGTGGTGCCGTGGTGGGTGTTGAACATGGCGCCGACGGGGTGGCTCATGGCGTGGATGGCCCCGAGACCCTTCATGAAGGCGGTGGCCCCCATGGCGGCGGCCGACATCATCTGGGCGCGGGCCTCCAGATCGGTGCCGTCCGTATAGGCGCGCGGCAGATATTCCTTGACCAGGCGCATGCCTTCGAGCGCGATGCCCTGGGACATCGGGTGGTAATGGGGGCTGGAGAACGCCTCGACGCAATGGGCGAAGGCATCGAGCCCGGTGCCTGCGGTGATGGCCCTGGGCATGCCCACGGTCAGCTCGGGGTCGCAGATGACGACTTCGGGCAGCACCTTGGGGTGAAAGATGATCTTCTTGGCGTGGGTCACCGAATTGGTGATGACGCTGGCGCGGCCGACTTCGGATCCGGTGCCTGCGGTGGTGGGCACGGCCACGATGGGCGCGATGGCGTCCGCATCGGCGCGGGTCCACCAATCGTCCACATCCTCGAACTCCCACACGGGCCGGGTTTGGCCGGCCATAAAGGCAACCATCTTGCCCAGGTCCAGCCCCGAGCCGCCGCCAAAGGCGATGACGCCATCGTGGCCCCCGGCGTTATAGGCGGCAACCCCTGCGGCCAGGTTGATCTCGTTGGGATTGGGGTCGACCTCGGCAAACAGACCCCGGCCCAGACCGGCGGCCTCCAGGATGTCCAGGGTGGCTTTGGTGATCGGCAGATCGGCCAGGCCGCGGTCGGTGACCAGCAGGGGGCGTGTCATGCCGGTGGCGGCGCAGGCGGCGGGGAGTTCGCTGATCCGGCCAGCGCCGAATTTGATGTTGGTCGGATAGGACCAGTTTCCAACGAGAGACATGTTCGTTCTTCCTTCAGACAGGGTCAGGGCGGCTCTCAGCCGGTGACTTTCTTGAGATGGTAGGATTTGGGCCGGGTCAGATTGTGATAGCCGATGATGGAGAGCCCACCGCCGCGCCCGGTGTTCTTGCAGCCGGTCCAGCACAGGCCGGGGTCCAGGTAATCGGCGCGGTTCAGGAACACGGTGCCGGTCTCGATGCGATCGCCGACCGCTGCGGCGCGGTCCACATCCGCCGTCCACAGCGATGCGGTCAGGCCAAAGTCGCTGTCGTTCATCAGGGCGATGGCCTCCTGGTCACCGGACACCTTCATGATGCCCACCACGGGCCCAAAGCTCTCGTCGCGCATCACCGCCATGTCATGGGTCACGCCGGTCAGGATCTGCGGCGTCAGATAGGCCGCACCATCATCGGCCACCATCGGCGCGATATGGGCGGTTGCACCGGCGGCCACGGCGGCGTCGATCTGGGCGCGCACCTCGGCGGCGAACCGGACATTGGCCATCGGCCCCAGGGTGGTGTCCGGGTCCAGCGGATTGCCCAGGGTATAGCCGCTGACGATCTCCACGGCCTTCTCGACAAAGGCGTCATAAAGGCTCTCATGCACGTAAATCCGTTCGATCCCGCAACAGCACTGACCGGCGTTGAACATCGCCCCATCGATCAGCGTGTCGACGGCGGCGTCCAGATCGGCATCCTCCATCACGTATCCCGGGTCCTTGCCGCCCAGCTCGGTGCTGACGCCGGTGAAGGTCCCGGCGGCGGCGCGTTCCATCGCCTGGCCACCGCCGACCGAGCCGGTGAAATTGACAAAATCGAACGCCCGGCGCGCGATCAGCTCGGATGTGGTGTCATGATCCAGGAACACGTTCTGGAACACGTCCTGCGGCACGCCCGCATCGTGGAACGCCGCGGCCATGCGTTCGCCCACCAACAGGGTCTGGGTGGCGTGTTTCAACACCACGGTATTGCCGGCAATCAGCGCCGGGGCCACGGTGTTGATGGCGGTCATATAGGGATAGTTCCAGGGTGCGACGACCAGCACCACCCCATGGGGAATCCGTTTGATATATCGTTTGAATGTCGCGTCCTCGCCCACGGCGATATCAGCCAGCGCCTCCGCCGCAATCGACGCCATATGGCTGGCGCGCTCGTTGAAACCGCCAAATTCACCACCATACCGAATGGGCCGCCCCATCATATGGGCCAGCTCGGGCACGATGGCATCATTCATCGCGCCCACCGCCGCGACCCCGGCCATCACCAGGTCAATCCGCTCGGCCAACGGCCGCGCCGCCCAGGCGGCTTGCGCCCCCCGTGCCCGCGCCGCCACCGCAACAGCCGCCTCGCGCGACAGCACTGTGCGTTCGGCAAACACCGATCCGTCAATCGGGGAAATACACGTCAATGTCTGGCCCATGCCCTCAACTCCACATCTCGGATCAGGGGCACGCGCCCCTGCTTCTTTCTGGTCAAAAATACCTCGGGGGTCTGGGGGCAGCGCCCCCAGCCTTGACCCCAGCTCACGCCCGTTCGAACCCGCGCGCGACCTCCCAATCGGTCACAACGCGGGCAAACTCTTCGATCTCCACCTCGGCGGCACGGGCGTAGTGGTCGACCACATCGTCGCCCATCGCCGCGCGCAGCATGTCCGAGCCGTGCAGCGCGGTGCGCGCCGCGCCCAGATCGCCGGGGATCAGGCCGGTGTCGCCCTGATAGACATCGCCCACCGTGGGCGGCTGCAGCTCCAGACCTTCCTCGATCCCGGCCAGACCGGCGGCCAGCATGCCCGCCATCGCCAGATAGGGGTTCATGTCCGATCCCGGGATCCGGCATTCGACGCGGATGGCCTTGGACCCTTCACCACACAACCGATACCCGGCGGTGCGATTGTCCACCGACCAGATGATCCTTGTGGGGGCAAATGTCCCCTTCATGAAGCGTTTGTAGCTGTTGATATAGGGGGCCATGAAATAGGTGTAATCAGGCGCATATTTGAGCAGCCCGGCCATATAGGACTTCATCAGGTCCGACATCCCCAGCGCGTCATCCGGGTCGTGAAACGCCGGTTTGCCATCGGCCCACAGGGATTGATGCACATGGCTGGAACTGCCGACCTTGTCATGATGCCATTTGGGCAGAAAGGTTGCGGCGTGGCCCTGCTGCCAGGCGATCTCCTTGATCGCGTGTTTGGCGATCGAATGATACTCCGCCGTGTCCATGGCAGGCGCATATTTGATGTTGAGCTCTTCCTGCCCGGTCTCGGCTTCGCCCTTGGTGCATTCGATCGGCAGACCCGCCTCCCACAGGTGATTGCGGATCGGGCGCATCACATGTTCTTCCTTGGTGGTCTGCAGGATGTGGTAATCTTCGTTATAGCCCGAGATCGGCGTCAGATCGCGAAAGCCGCCCTTGCGGATCTCGTCAAAGCCCTTCTCGAACAGAAAAAACTCCAGCTCGCTCGCCATCATCGGCTCGAACCCCAGGGCGCGCACGCGGGCGACCTGACGCTTCAGCATCGCGCGCGGACTGTGGGGCACCTCGGCGTGGGTGTGGTGATCCAGAACATCACACAGCACCAGCGCGGTCCCCTCCAGCCAGGGCACAAGGCGCAGGGTGCTCAGATCCGGCTTCATCACATAATCGCCATAGCCCCGCTCCCAGCTGGTGCTCGCATAGCCTTCCGGCGTCCCCATCTCAAGATCCGTCGCCAGAAGGTAATTGCAGCAATGCGTCTCCTCCCACGCACCCCCAACAAAATGACCCCCATGAAACCGCTTCCCCATCAAACGGCCCTGCATGTCAACAAAACACACCAATACCGTGTCAATGCTGCCACCAGCCACCTGAGACTCAAGTTCCTTGAATGTGAGCGTGCTGTTCATGTCTGGTCCTCCCGAACCGCTATGTCTGTCAGTGCCGGTTCCAGCAGCATCAGGATTTCCTGCGCGCGGTCGGCAATTTCATCGGGGGTGCGCAGCAGATCGTTGCGCACCTCAAGCATGACGTTGGCCAGCCCACGCGACAGCGCATGCAGGCAGAGCGAATGGGTGACCCCATCCGCAGGGCCATAGGGTTCATTGCGGGCGACGTGGCGCTGTGGGATCCGGTCCACGTGGTCCAGCATCGCGTCCACCAGACGGCTGTCGGTGTCGTGCAACAGGCCCAGTTCAACAGCGCGGGGCTGGCCAAAATAGGTCGGCGTGAAGGAATGCACCGTCACCACGATGGTGTCTGGGCCACGGGCGTCCAACACAGAGTTCACAGCGGCGCAGAACGGATCATAGACCGCCCTGGTGCGCGCATCGCGGTCGGATTGGGTCAGGTCGGCATTGCCGGGAACCTGAATCAATTCCGATTTTGCGGGCATGGCGCTGGCGGCGTCGGGCGGGCGGTTGCAGTCATAGACCAGCCGCGACACGGTCGCGGCCACAACCGGCGCATCCAAGGCGCGCGACAACGCCAGCGCCAGATCCCGCGCACCCGGATCCCAGGCGGCGTGGCTGTCGCGGTCCGAGGGTTTTAAGCCCAGATCGCCGTAGTGCTGTGGGATGCGGCGGCTGGCGTGTTCGCACAGGATCACCACGCGGCCTGTGCCGTCTGGATTCAGGACTTCGACGGGAGCGGCTGTCATGCCGGGGTTTCCGACTTGGGCATGTCTTCGATCAGGCGGGTTTCCAGCAATTGGCCGTTGCGATAGAGGATCGGATAGGCCACCGCGGCGATATGGCTGTTGAATTCGCGGAACGCGCGCAGGGTTTCCAGGTGGATGTCGCTGGTTTCGAAACTGTCGGTGGTGCCGTGTTGCAGCCGTTTCAGATGGCGTTTGCGGCTGTCGCGTTCGGCGCGTTTGATTTCGGTTTTTTCCAGGCTCAGCAGGCGGGCGCTTTCGAGATCGTCGGAGATCAACACGTTTGACGCCAGACGCATATTGGCCAGGATGCCTTCGTGCATCTGCACCAGCTCGCTCCAGCCGTCTTTGGAGAAGGTGGCACCTTTGGATCGCATCTCGCCGGCCAGGATGGTCAGGCGTTTGGCGACCACATCGCCGGCGGTCTCTAGCCGGATGGCGTATTCCATCAGGTCACGGGCGATTTTTGCGTCTGCCTTGGAAAATTCGTCCGACGGCAATGCGGCGACAAACCCACGGATGCCTGACAGGCAATCGTTGACATCATGGTCGATGGCCTGCACCGCCTTGATCTGGTCCTTGTCACCGGCCTGATACAGGTTGAGACAGGGTTGGAACATGGCTTCGACCAGATCGGCCATGCGCAGGAGTTCCCGTTTCAGCGCGGAGAGCGCCTGGGTCGGGCTGTGCACCTGGCGCAGGTTCAACGCGCTGGTCGGGCGCATCAAATCCTGGGTTTGTTCGGCGCGGATCGGATCCTTGATCAGGTTTTCAAATGGCGATTGCAGTTTGCGACAGAAGGGCAGCGCCAGAACCAGCAGCGAGGCGTTAAAGGCCAGATGCGCAGTGACCAGCATTTGCCCACCCTGCGGATCGCCCAACAACCCGGTGCGCAGGGCCAGATTGGCCCCGAACAGGGTGATCACCGCCCAGGTGCCCCGCAGGGCCAGATTGGCAAAGGGGATGCGGCGCGCCACCGGGTCCATGCCGCGCGACAGCCAGACCGGGATAAAGCCCGAGCCAAAGTTGGCCCCCAGCACCAGCGACAGACCAGCGGCAAAGGGGATGGCGCCGATCTGAACCAGGGTGACGCACATCAGGATGGCGGCGACGCTGGAATGCATGACAAAGGCCAGCGCCCCGCCCACAAGAAAGGCGGTGATATAGTCGCGGGCCAGATATTCCGCGATCGCGGGGAGAAAGGCGCTGTCGCGGATCGGGTCCATGGCTTCGCGCAGGAAGCGCAGAGAGATCAGGATAAAAGCGACGCCCATCAGGATGCGGCCCAATTGGCGGGCTTTGCGGGCTTCGGTTTTGACAAACAGATAGCCACCGATGGCCAGCAGCAGCGGCACCAGCCAGTCCAGTTTGAATGACAGGATCTGAATGATCAGCGCCGATCCCAGATCGCCGCCCAGCACGATCGCCAGGCCGGTGGGAAAGGTCAGCAACCCGCTGGCCGCGAACCCCGACGTCAGCAGCGCCACCGCCGCCGAGCTTTGCAGGACGATGGCCAATGCAATGCCCACCATGCTGGCCTGTGCATTGCTGCGTTGTCCGGTCAGAACACGTTGGAACGACGCGCCATAGCTGCGTTCGATGCCGGTGCGGACCATGCGCACCGCAAACAGCAGCAACATGGTCGCGCCTGCCAGGCTGATGAGAAAGCTAACAATTGCCATGCGTCTATCCGTGGATCAGGGTGAGAAGCTGTTGGTGCAGCGCAGGGGTCGCAGCCGAGACGACGCGCCCGTCCGACTCCATCGTCAGCGGATTTCCGTCCCAATCCGTCATGATCCCGCCTGCGGCCTGGATCACGACAGAGACGGGCATGTAGTCATAGGGCTGCAGGTCATAGTCGATCACCGCGTCCACATGACCGGCAGCCAGCAGAGCATGAGGATAGCAGTCATAGGCAAATCGGCGGGTCTGGCCGGCGCGGGTCAGACGATCAAACAGGGCCGGATAATCGCGATAGATCTTTTCGCCTTCGTTGATGAACAGGATCGACTGGTTCAGATCGGTTTGGGTCGAAGTGTGGACCGGGTCGCCGTGGAGCGTGGTCTGATGACCACGGACCCCGACAAAGGTTTCGTTCAGGGCCGGCATTCCGATCACGCCGATCTGCGGCACCCCGTCAACCAGATGCCCCAGCAGAAACCCGAACAGCGGATGGCCCGACAGAAACGAACGGGTGCCGTCGATGGGATCGACAATCCACAGGTTGCGGCTGTCTCCACCGGTGATCCCCTCTTCTTCGCCAAAGACGCCGTGATCGGGGAAATGTTCGCTCAGATAGGCACGGACCTGCGCTTCGACGCCTTTGTCGGCCTGGGTGACCGGGCTTTCGTCGGATTTGAAATCAATGCCCAGCGCGCCGCGAAAATATCCGCGTGCGGCGTCGGCTGCGATGTCGGCGATGCGGGTTGCGTGTTCGACCAGATCAGACTGTGTCAGCATTGCGGGTCTTTCCGTCTGCGAGAAGTGTCGTGATGTCCCAATCGGCCAGCGCCTGTGCCAGAGTCGGATCTGGGGTCTGGTCGGTCACCATGTCGTCGACCTGGGACGGTTTCAGCCCGATGTGGGGGGCTTTTTCGTTGAATTTGTGATGGGTCATCGCCATCAGCACACGGTCGGCATTTTCGGCAATGATCCCGCCCAGGTCGGCTTCGGCGGCGTTGAGATACAGAAAGCCGCGTTTGGGTGACAGGGCATCGGCGCTGAGCACGGCCATGTCGAAGGAGAACCGACGGGCCTGTTTTTCGGTGACATAGCCAAAGGCACCGCGTTCGTCGCTTTGCATTTCTCCGCCCAGCAGATGCACCCGGTTGTCATTCTGGCTGACCAGGGTCTGGGCCACACCGATGGAATTGGTTGCCACGGTCAAATTCGACCGGCGGCTCAGCTTTTCCGCGACAAAGGCCGTGGTCGAGCCAACATCGAGAAACAGGCACATGCCGTCATGGATCTGGTCCACCACACCGGCCGCGATGACGCGTTTTTCGGCAGCATTCTGGGAGATGCGGCGGAAGAAGCTGGGGTCGTTCTTGTTTCCGACCAGATAGGCACCGCCGTGTACGCGGGCGACTTCGCCGGATTTGGACAGGGATTTGATGGTTCGACGCACGGTTTCTTCGGAGACGTCCAGCGCCTTGGCCAGATCGGCGCTGCGGGCGGATCCACCCAATCGACGCAACGCTTCGATCAATTCGACCTCTCGATGTGTGTGTGGCGCCCGAACTTGCACATTTATCCCCATTTACCCAAACAATTCACACAAAGACACACAAACTTCACAATTATCAAGCTCTTTTTTGTTGAGCGATGTGTGGATTTGTGGAAAGTCGGGATGTGTCAGGGTCAGGGACCGAGGGGTCCGTCGCGTGATCCGGCCCCCAGAAATCGAGCGTCGGCAGGAAAATCAGATGACCGAAAACCGGAATGTTCTCTTTGTTATCATCGACCAATTGCGGGCCGATTGCCTGTTCGGGTCACTGGCGGATCATGTGGATTTGCCCAACCTGCGCGCCCTGATGGACGAGGCTGTGACCTTTACCCGACATTTTTCGGTGACCAACCCCTGCGGCCCGTCACGCGCGTCGATCCTGACCGGGCAATATGCGATGAATCACCGGTCGGTGCGCAATGGCACCCCGTTGCGCCACGATGCGCCCAATATCGCGACCAGTATGCGTAAGGCCGGGTATCTGCCGCTGTTGTTCGGGTATACCGACACCTCGCAGGATCCGCGTGTCTTTGATGCGGATGATCCGTTTCTGACATCATATGAAACCCCGATGCCCGGGTTTCACGAGGTGATGGAAATGCGCCAGGAAATGTCGATACCCTGGCGGTCGCATTTGATGAACCAGGGCTATGAATTCGACAGGTATTGGGATGTCTACACACCCGTTTCTCCGGCTGGCGCGCCGCCGCGGTTGAACGATCCGGCGCTGTATCGGGCCGAGGACAGCGATACCGCGTTTCTGACGGATGCGTTTCTGAACCACATGCCGGCCTGTCGTGATCAGGGGTGGTTTGCGCATTTGACCTATATTCGGCCCCACCCACCATTGGTGGCCCCTGCGCCCTATAACGACATGTATGATCCGGATAGTTTGCCCAGCCCCGTCGGTCTGGACACGGCCGCAGCGGAAACCGCGCTGCATCCGTTCTTTGGTCCGGCGTTGGGCTATGCGACCCCGGCCAAATTTGTCGAAGGGTTTCCGGATCTGGAGCCAACGGAGGACAATATCCAGACCCTGCGGGCGATCTATCTGGGGTTGGCAACCGAAGTGGACCACCATGTGGGGCGGGTCGTGCAATTTCTCAAGGACAGCGGGCAATACGACAGCACGTTGATCGTGGTGACGGCCGATCACGGCGAAATGCTGGGAGATCGTCATGCGTGGGGCAAGATGAATGTTCATGATGCGGCCTATCACACCCCGCTGATCATCCGGCAGCCCGGCAATGCCGCGCGCGCGGGGACCCGGATCACAGCGCCGACAGAGTCGATTGATGTCACACCGACGATCCTGGACTGGATCGGGCAGGAGATCCCCAATTCCATGGACGGGCGGTCGCTGTTGCCGTTGCTGCGCGGGGAGAGGCCGCAGGATTGGCGGCCGTATACGTTTTCCGAGCTGGATTTCGGGGCTCCGATGCAGCCGACCGTCTGGCAGACCGCATTGGGGACGGATGCCAGCGAGTCCAATCTGAGCATCCTGCGGGACGATCGATTTACCTTGGTCGAATTTGCCGCCGACCTGGCCCCGATGCTGTTTGATGGGGGCGGTGCCGGATCCGACGCCTTGGTGAATGTTGCGGACAGGCCGGAGTATCAGGCGGATCTGGCCCGGTTGACGCGACAGATGCTGCGCCATCGCATGAAGAACATGGATCACACGTTGTCGTTGACGACGATTACCGATGCTGGTGCCGTGGTTCGGCCACGGCGCGGCTGAGGCGCAACGGGGGCGCAACGGGGGCGCGGCTGAGGGGACAGCGAGGGCGGATCCGGCCCTGACAGTGCTTTTCATGTTCAGGATTTTCTTGTAATCGCCGGATGGGTGGGCAAGGGTCCGCGGGATGGGCCCGGACGGACCCGGATGGACCTGTCAGGCAAAGGATCTGCTATGGATATGCGCGCGATCGCCATGGGGCTGATGTTTGCGTTGATGTGGTCATCGGCCTTCACATCGGCACGGATTATTGTTCAGGATGCCTCGCCGTTGTTTTCGCTGGCAGTCCGATTCCTGATTTCCGGGCTGATCGGGGTCGCGATTGCCCGTGCCATGGGGCAGAGCTGGCGGCTGACGCCGTTGCAATGGCGCGCCACGATCCTGTTCGGAATTTGCCAGAACGCGCTGTATCTGGGGCTGAACTTTGTCGCGATGCAGACGGTTGAGGCGTCGCTGGCGGCGATCATCGCATCGACCATGCCGTTGCTGGTGGCGCTGGCGACCTGGTTGGTGATGGGGGAAAAGCTGAAACCGCTGGGGTTTGCCGGGCTGATCGCCGGTATTGTCGGCGTGGCGCTGATCATGGGGACGCGGATCGGGTCGGGAACCGATATGTTCGGCGTGCTGTTGTGCTGTATCGGCGTGCTGGCGCTGACCTTTGCCACATTGGCGGTGCGGGGGGCGATTTCGGGCGGCAATTTCATGATGGTTGTGGGGTTGCAGATGCTGGTGGGGTCCGCCGTGTTGTTTGTCGTGGCACCGCTGACCGAGGATATTTTTGTCAACCCGACGGTGCGTTTGGGGTTGGCCTTTGCCTATACCACGTTGGTGCCGGGGTTGGCGGCGACGTTGATCTGGGTGCTGTTGCTGAACCGGATCGGCCCGATTCGGGCGGCGACCTTCCATTTTCTCAACCCGGTGTTCGGGGTTGCAATTGCCGCCGTGTTGCTGGGGGAAAAGTTGGGCCCGCTGGATGTGGTAGGTGTGCTGGTCGTGACCGTGGGCATTCTGGCTGTGCAGCTGTCCCGGCAACCGGAGCGCTCCCGTCCGGTCACGCAGGGCTGACGCCCGGCGAGACCCGTTGGGCGTGGCCGCGCCGGTCGGCGCGGCGGGTGCACAGATCCGCGAGACGTTGAAATAATAGTTGGAAATCGCCCGGGGCCAGCCCATCTGTTGACGAACGACAAAACATCGGAGGATGACATGCGCCAATACACCAAGGATCCCGACGCCGTTGCCGCCCTTTCGCCCGAGGAATACCGCGTGACCCAGCAATCGGGCACGGAGCGACCGGGCACTGGCAAATTGTTGGAGAACAAGGATCCCGGGATCTATGTGGATATCGTATCCGGCGAGCCGCTGTTTGCATCGTCGGACAAATACGAAAGCGGCTGTGGCTGGCCGAGTTTCACCAAGCCGATCGAACCGGCCCATGTTGCCGAGATCGAAGACCGGACATTGGGCATGATCCGCACCGAAGTGCGGTCGACCCATGGCGACAGCCATCTGGGCCATGTGTTTCCGGATGGCCCGCGGGATCGGGGTGGGCTGCGGTATTGCATCAACTCGGCGTCATTGCGGTTCGTGCATCGCGACGACATGGAGGCCGAAGGCTATGGGGATTATCTGAACCAGGTGGAGGACATCGCATGAGCACCACGCAACGCGCCGTTTTGGCGGGGGGATGTTTCTGGGGGATGCAGGAGTTGATCCGGCATCGTCCGGGCGTGATTTCGACCCGTGTGGGATACACCGGAGGCGATGTGCCCAATGCCACCTATCGCAATCACGGCACCCATGCCGAAGGCATCGAGATCGTGTTTGATCCGGCCCGTACATCCTATCGTGAGATGTTGGAGTTCTTCTTTCAGATCCATGACCCGACGACCACGAACCGGCAGGGCAATGATGTCGGGATGAGCTATCGGTCAGCGATCTATTTTGTCGACGAGACGCAAAAGGCGGTGGCAGAGGACACCATTGCCGATGTCGAGGCGTCAGGGATCTGGCCCGGCAAGGTTGTCACCGAAGTCGAGCCGGTTGGCGCGTTCTGGGAGGCGGAACCGGACCATCAGGATTATCTGCAACGTTTGCCACAGGGCTATACCTGCCATTTCCCGCGCCCGGATTGGGTGTTGCCGAAACGGGCGCAGGCCTCCTGAGCAAGGGCCGGACGGTGCGTGCAAGCACGCACCCTACGCAGGGTCGGCTGCGGCTGACCCGTGGTGGATCAGCTGGTCGTCGGCCAGTCTGGTCCGCCGCCGGGATCCAGGGCCATTTCGGCCCGGATCCAATCGGCGAATGCGGTGATATGCGGCGAGTTGTCCGCCTGGGGAGACAACAGCAGGTAGTAGGCTTCGGGCATTCGGGCGCGATGGGCAAACGGGGCGATCAGCTGTCCGGTTTTGAGCAGCCGCAGGGCAATCGCATCATGCACGAGACACATCCCGCCGCCCGTCATCGCCACCGACAGGCTGACCAGATATGTGGTGGAATAGGTGATTGGGGGATCTGGCCACGGCAGGTCCTGATCCTCGGCCCAGCTGGCCCAATTGGCCAACAGATTTGAACAATCATACAGCGGATGATCGGCCAGCGTATCCAGCGTGACCGGATACCCCGGCGCACAGACCGGGTAATAGTGATCCCCCCGCAGGATTTCGGTGCGCACCGTATCGGATGGGCGCAGGGAATAGCGGATTTCAATATCCGCGCCTTCGGCCATTTCGCGGGGTTCCCACAGTTCGGTTGACAGGCTCAGCCGGACCTCGGGGTGTTGCGCATAGAACCGCGGCAACCGGGGGGCCAGCCAATTCACCGCAAAGGTAATATTGGACTGCACCCGCACCACATTCTGTTGCGTGCCGGTGATGGCGCGGGTGCCGCGCACCAAGGTGTGAAACGCCTCGCGCACCACAGGCAGATAGGTGATCCCGGATTCGGTCAGCACCAGCGCCCGGGGGCGGCGGTGAAACAGGGGCCGGCCCAGATGCGATTCGAGCGATTTGATCTGCTGGCTGACCGCGCTTTGGGTCATGTTCAGATCCCGCGCCGCGCCGGTGAATGACAGGTGGCGGGCGGCGGCTTCGAATGTGCGCAGCCAGCCGAGAGGAGGGAGGGCGTTTTTCATGTTCATAATCTTGGCATAAGTCATGCTAATGGCAAGATGCGTTTTTTTTCGTTGGTCAAATGCGGGCGCAAGATGCAGGTTTTAGCGATCAGATCCGACCCCTCCGATCCCCGGGGACCTCTTTCGGGACTACCCCCAGGACTTACCAAGGACAGAATTTATGAGCGTGACCAATCTTCGCCCCAATATCGATCACTGGCAGGAACGTGTCGATATGGCTGCGACCTTTCGCTGGACCGAGCGGCTGAACATGCACGAAGGCGTGGCCAATCATTTCAGCCTGGCGGTGAATGACGATGGCACCCAGTTTCTGATGAACCCCAATCAGATGCATTTCGCCCGCATTCGCGCGTCTGATTTGTTGTTTCTGGATGCCAATGATCCGGATGTGATGAACCAGCCCGGTGCCCCGGATCCGACCGCATGGGGGCTGCATGGGTCGATCCATCGGCTGTGTCCGCATGCGCGGTGTGTGATGCATGTGCATTCGATCCACGCCACGGTGTTGGCGACGCTGGCCGACAGCAACCTGCCACCCATCGATCAGAACACCGCGACGTTTTACAACCGCTATGTGATTGATGATCATTTTGGCGGGCTGGCATTTGACGACGAAGGCGCGCGCTGTGCGGCGGCGTTGAGCGATCCCAAGAAAAAGACCATGATCATGGGCAATCACGGCGTGCTGATCATTGGCGATAGCCCCGCCGATACATTCAACCGGCTGTATTATTTCGAACGTGCGGCGGAAACCTATATCCGGGCGTTGCAGACCGGGCAAAAGCTGCGGGTTCTGTCGGATGAGATTGCCGAAAAGACCGCGCAGGAGCTGGAAGATTACCCCAATCAATCCGAAGCGCATCTGAGCGAAATCAAAGCGATCCTGGACGACGAAGGATCGACTTACGCCAGCTGAGACAAGATCGGGCAGTGGCGGGAAAACCCCGCCCTGCGCATCTGATTGGCCCGCCACGAGGACCCACCATGTTGGATACCAAAGACACCCGGGCGCGCACCCTTGCCGCCCGCCACTATATCCGTGCCGACGTTCTGGAGAACGAACGCGAATTGTTCCTGCGCAGCTGGCAGCTGGCCGGGCATGTCGGGCAACTGAAAGAGCCCGGTGATTTCATCACCCTGTCGCTGTTTGATCAGAACATATTTCTGGTGCGGGACCGGTCGGATGTGGTGCAGGCGTTTTACAATGTCTGCCCGCATCGGGGTCATCAGCTGGTCGAAGGGTCGGGACACAAGGCGGTGCTGACCTGTCCGTATCACGCCTGGACCTTTGGGTTGGATGGTAATCTGCGCGGCATGCCGAAACGCGGTGGCGCGGGCGCGCCGGAACGCTCGGATGTTTGTCTGAGCGCGGTGCGGGTCGAGGAGCTGGCCGGGTTCCTGTTTGTGAACCTGGACCCCGAGGCCCAGCCATTGGCGGAGTTTGCACCCGGTCTGGCGGCGCAGATGTTAGAACGCGTGCCCGAGCTGGTGGATCTGGTGGTCGAGGGCGACACTGCCTATGGCCACACCTATACCTGCCGGTCGAACTGGAAGGTGATGTTGGACAATTATCTGGAGTGCCACCACTGCGGCCCGGCGCATCATTCGTTTGACGACATGATGAACATCGCCCAGAACCGGTTCGAGCTGTACCAGAATTACACCTATCAAGGTGCCCCCACGGCGATGAAGGCCGACAATGCGGCCTTCCGGCTGGATCTGGAGCATGACGTGCTGGAGGGGCAGTTCTGGTTCCTGTTTCCCAACACGGTTTTTGGTCAGTTCCCCGGTGCACGTGGGTTTTATGCCTCGCGGTTTGATCCGGTGACGCCGGATCTGACCGAACGGCGGTCGTTGTCGTTGACCACGGCCGCGCCCACAGACCCGGATATGGCGGAGCGCAACCGGTTGCGCACCGAATGGTCGACGACTGTGGTGTCGGTCGAAGATCGCAACCTGTGCGAAAACGTGCAAAAGGGCATGCATCAACGCGGGTATCAACAGGGGTGGTACATCACCGACCCGGATGCGCACGACATTTCCGAACACGCGATGCGCCATTTCCACGACATCTATCTGGCGGCGATGGGGGAAGAATCGTGAAGAACATCTACACCTTTGGCGGCCAACCGGCGCGGCGCAATCTGACCGTGGCCTGTCTGCGCGCCAACAAGGCGGCCGGGGTCAAGATGACCCAGGTGTCAGCCGTGACCGAGGACGAGGCCCGCGCCTGCGAAGAGATGGGGATCGACATGATCACCATTTCGGATGTGGATTATGACGCTGTGCGCCGGGGCGCGCCGCAGACGTTCATCACGTCCAGCCAGACCATGTGCCAGTATTACGAGCCGCAGGAATGCCTGACGGCGGCGTTGAAATCGGCGGAAAAAGGCGCCGATGCGGTGTTTACCCCGCGCGGCATGGGCATTGTCGAATTGATCGCCAACGAAGGGTTGGCGGTGCAGGGACATGTCGGATTGGTGCCGCGCAAATCGACCCTGACCGGCGGGCTCAAAACCTATGGCAAGACCGCCGAGGAAGCGATGCAGCTGTTGGAGTGGATGCGCCGGTACGAGGACGCAGGCGCGGTGGCGGTCGAGGTCGAATGCGTGGCGGTCGAGGCATTGGCCGCGATCAATCACAAGACCACGCTGGTGACCCATTCCATCGGGGCCGGGTCGGGGGGCGACATCATCTTTTCGTTCATGGAGGACATCTGTGGTGACGTGGAAAACCCGCCCCGCCATGCCAAGGCCTGGGGCGATGTGGGGTCGATCCGCAAGGCGTTGGCCGCCGAACGGGACAAGGCGTTGACCGGGTATCGCACGGATGTGCAATCGGGGGTTTTCCCCGATGCCGACCATACGGTTTCGATGCTGCCGGGCGAGGCCGACAAGCTGGCCGAGGCGTTGCACGGGTGGAAGACGCTGCACCAATAGGCGTGCCAGACGACAGTCAATATGGGTGCCAGAGCGCCTGATCTGAAATCGACACGACACAGATGTCGCACACTCTTTGAGGGACACTTGCCCCATGGGCGGGCCCTGAAGTGATGGACAGCAAGGAGATGCCAAAATGTCCGACACCACATCCTCTTCGCAGCAGCTCACCGGGCCCGTATCGGGTGCGCAGGTGGAAAACATGACGCGCGAGTGGAACTATCACCCCGAGTTGCCGTTACAGGATTCGTCCGTTTTCAAATGGCCGCCCAATCCGGTTTTTCTGGCCGGTTGGCTGGCGCGCAATTGGTTGATGCTGAGCGAACGGGTGATGATGGCCATTGTCGCCGTTGGCCTGTGGTATTTCTTTTACCCCTCGCTGGAGGTTGCACAGACATTTGCCTGGGGCTGGATCGCCCAGATCTGGGTCGTGAATTTTGCCATGATCTGCCTGTTTGCAGGCAGTCTGCATTGGTATTTCTACATGCGCAAAGGGCAGGGAAAGAAGCTGAAATTTGACCATCGTCCCCAGGGCACCAAAAACAAGTTGTGGAATTTCAGCGATCAGGTGCAGGACAATATGTTCTGGTCGCTGGGGTCGGGCGTGTTGCAATTGACCGGGTTTCAGGCGGTCAGCATGTGGCTGATGGCAAACGGGTATACCCCCACCATCACATTTGCCGAAAACCCGGTGTGGTTTCTGGCGTTTCTGGTGATCATTCCGATGTGGTCGGCGTTCCATTTTTATTGGGTGCATCGGTTGCTGCATCAGCCGTTTCTGTACAAACGCGTGCATGCGCTGCACCATCGCAACGTCAATATTGGACCCTGGTCCGGGTTCTCGATGCATCCGGTGGAACATTTCATCTATCTGACCACGCTGTGCATCCATTGGGTTTTGCCCAGCCACCCGATCCACCTGTATTTTCACATGGTGTTTCAGGGGCCCGGGGCCGCGATGTCGCATGCCGGATACGAGGATCTGCTGATCAAGGACAAACGCGCGCTGGCGCTGGGCACATTCTATCATCAGCTGCACCACCGGTATTATGAATGCAACTATGGCAATCAAGAGATGCCCTGGGACCGCTGGTTTGGCACGTTCCATGATGGATCGCCCGAAGCGACAACCGTGACGCGGGCCCGCAAGAAGCGGATGTTCGGGTAAGCGTCGCGTCCCTGCGATCAGGTCACATCTGATCTCAGGGATCGGGGGGTGACGCCGAATTCGGCGCGAAAGGCGCGGGTGAGGGCGCTGGGGTCTTCGTACCCGCTGCGCAGGGCGATTTCGGCGACGCTCAGATCGGTTTCCAACACCAGCTTGCGCGCCTGAATCAGGCGGAGCCTGCGATAGATCGTCTGGGGTGTGGCCCCCATTTCCGACCGCATCCGGGTTTCCAGATCCTTTTGGGTGCGCCCGGTCTGGCGGGCGATGGTGCCGATCGGCAGAGGGTGTTCCAGATTGGCCTGCATCACGGCGATGGCGCGGGCCACCGATTTCGACCGCCCCATCAGCGTGCCCTGATCACCTGTGGCTTCGGGACTCATGAACAGGGTGGCAACTTCGAGCCGCAGGGCCTGGCCCTGTTGGTGGCCGATCAAGGCCAGAATGGTTTCAAACGCGGCCAGCGCCCCGGAACAGGTGATGCGATTGCCGTCCTGCATATGACGCACCCGTTCGGCGTGCACGTCAGGAAAGGCTTCGGTAAAGCGGTTCAGCTCTTCCCAGTGGATGGTGGCGCGGCGCCCGTCCAGCAGCCCGGCGGTGGCGAGCAACCATGCCCCGGTATCAAAGCCCGCTATCACACGGTACCTGCGGTCCGCCGCCCGCAGGGCCCGGTTGGCACCAACGGTGGCATGGCGCAGGAAATCATAGCTGGGCATGGCAATCAGGATGTCGCCGCTGCATTCGGACAGCTTGGCATGGGCCCGCACCTCCATCCCCGACGACGACACAGCCGGCGCGCCATCCAGTGTCAGGAACCGCCATTCATAAACCGATCGCGCAGCAAATTCATTGGCCGCCCGCAGCGGTTCGACCGTATTGGCCAGACACAGGGCGGAAAAGGCGTCGAACAACAGCACGTCAACCTGTTGCGTGGCCATCGGATCAGAGTGCCATTTCTGCATGAACCGGGTCTAACCCTGCACGGTCCATGGGACAAGTCAGGTTTTGCGGAACAGGGCAATCAACGCGGTGTCATCCCGGTGCGGGCCGGTGGCGCGGTCGCCATAGATCCGGTGTTCGGGCAGGGACAGGTTGTGAATGCGTCGATCTGACTGAAGTTGGTCAAACATCTCGGCAAATCCACGGTCCTGAAAATGCCGCGCGTTGATCGACAGGGAAAACAGCGCATCACGTCGGGCAATGCGCAGCAGCAGCGGAATGGCGTCGGGCCCGACATGGCCATGGGTAAAGGTGCCAGAGGATACGAACCCGGCATAGCTGTCGCGCGGCATCGGCACGCCCTGCATCAGGTTCGCTTCGATGGCGTCGCGATAGATGTCCTTGCGCAGGGCCTGTTCCAGCATATCGGGGCTGATGTCTGTGGCGTCGATGGTCCGAATTCCCAATTGGGTGAGCCAGAACCCGCACAGCCCGGTCCCGGCACCGATGTCCAGCACGGGTCCGCGGCCGCTGGCGTTGACGAAACAGCGCGCGGTGATTTCCGGCAGCAGATAATCCTGATCCGCGGCAAAATTCTGATCATAGGATTCCGCCCAATCGGCATACAGCTGCTTTGCCCCCTCGGGGGTGTCCAGCGCATAGGCGGACTGTAGATCAGGATTTGCGCGTTTCATGCAGACATGAAAAGGGGGTTTTGGATTCGAATCAAGTCTTGCGCTTGGTGCCGCATCGCAGCATCAATAGGCGTATGAATAAAACGCTTCTGTGTCTTGGATTTGGTTACTCGGCGCGAGCGCTGGCGCAACAGCTGGTGCCGCAGGGATGGCGAGTCATCGGAACCACCCGTGATCGTCTGGCCCCTGTTGATGGGGTTGAAGTGCTGCAATGGCCGGGGGACGAGATCCCGTTGGACGGTGTCACCCATATCCTGAGTTCGATTGCACCAACTGCTCAGGGCGATCCGATCCTGATTGAGATGCGCGACCAGATTGCACGCGCGCCGGATCTGGAATGGGTCGGGTATCTGTCCACCACCGCCGTTTACGGAGATCGGGGTGGCGATTGGGTTGACGAGGCATCGGATCTGAGCCCGGCCAGCCCGCGTGGACAGTGGCGCGTGGATGCCGAACGCGCCTGGCAGGCCATCGACGGTCTGCCGCTGCACATATTTCGGCTGGCCGGGATCTATGGCCCCGGGCGCGGTCCGTTTTCCAAGCTGAAGTCGGGCAACCTGCGCCGGATCATCAAACCGGGACAGGTGTTTTCGCGGATTCATGTGGATGACATCGCCCAGGTTCTGGTGGCGTCGATGACACAACCCAATCCGGGCGCAATTTATAACGTCTGTGACGATGAACCGGTGCCGCCGCAGGATGTCATCGGCTATGCCGCCGAATTGCAGGGGCTGCCCTTGCCCCCCGAAGTTGCGTTTGAGGACGCGGATATGACCCCGATGGCGCGCAGTTTCTATTCGGAAAACAAACGCGTGCGCAATGATCGGATCAAGGACGAGCTGGGCGTGCAGTTGATTTATCCGGACTATCGGACCGGGTTAGAGGCGCTGGTTGCGGCCGAGAGCATCTAGGATCAATTTGCGACATGCCTGTGCCGGAACTGGAAGGGATCGGGCCTGTTTTCTCTGCCTAGCTTGAGCGGAAGAGGGAGGACGATGATGCAGTTTTGGGATGAACGGGTTGAATTGGCGGCAGTGCTGCGGCTGGCGGCGCGGGGCGGCTGGCAGCGTGGCGTGGACAATCATTTTTCGCTGGCGGTGGGGGATGGATTGTTTCTGGTCAACGCCCGCGGTCTGCATTGGTCCGAAGTCACGGCGTCCAATCTGTTGTTGCTGGATCATGATGGGTCCGTGATCGAAGGTGACGGTACGGTCGAGGCGTCGGCGTTCTACATCCATTCCCACATCCATCGCACGGTGCCATCGGCGACCTGTGTGCTGCATGCCCATCCCACGTATGCGACCGCGCTGGGCTGTGTCACCGGTGGGCGGCTGGAAAATTGCCATCAGGACGCGCTGCGGTTTTATGGGCGGGTCGCCTATGATGATGGGTTCAATGGCTCGGCCTTTGGCGATGACGAAGGCAGGCGGATCGCCAATACCATCGGCAATGGGTCCATCGTGGTGATGGCGCATCACGGGATCACGGTCGTCGGCCCGAGCGTGGCCAAGGCCTATGATGATTTTTACAATTTCGAGGTCGCCTGTGAATATCAGATCACGGCGATGTCGACGGGCCAACCGTTGGCCATCATGCCTGAAGCGCAGGCCGCGAAACTGGCCCCGACCATGTTCGACGACGAACAGACCAACATGCATTTCGCCGCAATGCTGCGGATGCTGGACCGCGAAGAGCCGGAGTATGCGCATTAGCGATCAGGGCGAACCGCAGAGCAGACGGGAAAGCGATATGGATGACGCGGTCTTTCAGGCGTATCTTCAATCGTCGTTGAACCCGCTGCATGCCTATTTACGCATTGCCCGCACGATGCAGGCAATTTGGCTGGATCAATGCGCCGAAGAAGGGCGTCCGGTTGATCAAGTGGCCTTTGCCGATCTGGCGGAGAAGATCACATTTGAATCCCGCGCCCGAGCGCTGGAGATGCGTGGGATGACGGATTGTTTTGCCCACATCCAGTCACAGGGGTTGGAGTTTCTGTATTACAACGATCTGGCGGGGACATTCTGGGGGTATGACGGCGTCGCTATTCAGCCCAATGGGCGACCGGTAATCTATGAGGCCAAGGCAACGGCGCGTCCAATTGCAAAAAGCGCGGGTCGATATCTGCGCAAGACACGTCACAAGGGGCGTCAATTGGGGTGGGAGTGGTGCTGGTCGACATTGACGGAATGCGCCTGTCTGGGGGCAAGCGCCTATGTTTTTCTGGCGCTGGTCCGCCCCATGATCGAAGGGCGATGCGATCGTCGGCTGCTGGTATCCCGATGTCAGTGGGATGGGGCCGATTGGGACAGTTGCGAAATCCGCGTGTTCAACGAAGACGAGCTGATGCCCGCAGATCGGGAGCCGTTTGATTTTGTCAAACAGCGGGCATGGTTGAAAGAGATCGACCGCGCGTGCCCCGAGGAACGCCCGAGGCCGTGATCAGGCCCTTTTCTCTCCAATCGACGCGATGCCGAGAACGTCCAGAACCTTGGCTTCGATCTGGGGGGCGTTCATGGCGGCGGTGGCGTACATGTCGGCGGGGCTGGATTGGTCGATGAACGTATCGGGCAGCACCATCGAGCGGAATTTCAGGCCGTCGTCGAACACGCCTTCGTCCGCGAGCAGCTGGGCGACGTGTGAGCCGAACCCGCCCACGGCTCCTTCTTCGATGGTGATCAGGGCCTCGTGATCGGCGGCCAATTGCAGGATCATGTCACGGTCCAGCGGTTTGGCAAACCGCGCGTCGGCGATGGTGGGGGTGATGCCCTTGGCCGCCAGGGATTCGGCGGCTTTGCGCACCTCGCCCAGACGGGTGCCGAACGACAACAACGCCACGCGTTTGCCGGTCTGGATCATCCGACCCTTGCCTATTTCCAACACCTCGGGCGTTTCGGGCATTTCGACGCCTTCGCCTTCGCCACGGGGATAGCGGAAGGCAATCGGGCCGGCGTCATGCGCGGCGGCGGTGGCAACCATATGCACCAATTCGGCCTCATCCGCGGCGGCCATGACGACCATACCGGGCAGGTTGGACATGAACCCGATGTCGAATGACCCCGCGTGGGTCGCGCCATCGGCGCCAACCAAGCCGGCACGGTCGATGGCAAAGCGCACCGGCAGGCGTTGGATGGCCACGTCATGCACCACCTGATCGTAGCCGCGTTGCAGGAAGGTCGAATACATCGCGCAGAACGGTTTCATCCCACCGGCAGCCAGCGCGGCGGCAAAGGTCACCCCATGCTGTTCGGCAATGCCGACGTCAAAACAGCGCGACGGATAGCGTTCGGCCATCAGGTTCAACCCGGTGCCGTCGGGCATCGCGGCGGTCACGGCACAGATCTTGTCATCCTTGGCGGCCAGTTTGACCAGCTCATCCCCGAAGACATTGGTGTAGGAGGGCGCGTTTGAGGGGGCCTTTTTCTGTTCGCCGGTGATGACGTCGAATTTGGCGGTGGCATGGCCCCGGTCGCGGGCGGCCTCGGCGGGGGCGTAGCCCTTGCCCTTTTTGGTCAGCACGTGGATCAGCACCGGACCAGTGGCGCGCGCCTTGACCGTGCGCAGAACCGGCAGCAATTGGTGCAGGTCGTGCCCGTCGATGGGGCCGAGATAGGAGAAGCCCAGTGCCTCGAACAACGTGCCGCCCACGGCCATGCCTTTGAGCATGTCCTTGGCGCGTTTGGCCCCTTCGCGGAAGGGTTCGGGCAGCAGGGAGACCGCGCCCTTGGCGGCGGCCTTGAGCTCCTGAAACGGTTCTTCGGCGTAAAGGCGCGACAGATAGGAGGACAGCGCGCCGACGGGGGGTGCAATGCTCATCTCGTTGTCGTTCAGGATCACGAACATGCGTTTGTCCAGATGCCCGGCATTGTTCATCGCCTCGAACGCCATGCCCGCCGACATCGACCCATCACCGATCACGGCGATGGCATCGCCGTTGCCTTCGGGAATCACCCCGCCCAGATCGCGGGCGGTGGCAAAGCCCAATGCCGCGCTGATCGAGGTCGAGCTGTGCGCCGCACCGAACGGGTCATAGGGAGATTCGGAGCGTTTGGTGAATCCGGACAGGCCGTCCTTCATCCGCAGGGTGCGGATGCGATCGCGCCGTTCGGTCAGGATCTTGTGCGGGTAACATTGGTGGGACACGTCCCAGATCAGCTTGTCCCGCGGGGTGTCGAACACCGCGTGCAATGCCACAGTCAATTCGACCACGCCCAGACCTGCGCCCAGATGGCCGCCGGTGACGGACACGGCGGACACGGTTTCAGAACGCAATTCAGAGGCCAGTTGAATCAATTGGCCATCGCTGAGCGATTTCAGATCAGCGGGGCGCTGGATCTGATCCAAAAGCGGGGTCTGGGGCCGGTCTGACATGGCGTCTCCACAAGGGTTCGCTGTGTGTGTTCGTTGGTTCAGCTGTCACGCGCAATAACGAAGCGTGCGGCTTCCTTCAAGGTTTCAGCCCGATCACCGTAAATTGCCAGCGCGTCGCAGGCCTGATCGGCCAGCTCGGCGGCGCGGGTTTTGGCTGTTTCAAGCCCGAGCAGGGACACGAATGTTGCCTTGCCTGCATCGGCGTCCTTTTGCACGCGTTTGCCGACCTTGGCCTCGTCCCCTTCGACATCCAAGATGTCGTCAGCGATCTGAAAGGCAAGACCCAGCGCATCGGCATACTGACGCAGGGCGGTGCTGTCGGCCCCGGACATCACCGCACCCGCAGTGGCGGACCAGGAGATCAGGCAGCCGGTTTTGCGGTTCTGCAGTTTGGTGATCTGATCCAGTGTCAGCGGTTCGCTGGCGGTTTCGGCCGCCATATCCAGCATCTGACCCGACACCATGCCGTCCTTGCCTGCGTCCTGTGCCAGGCCCCGGATCAGAGACAGCGCATTGGGGCCAAGGGTCGGATCGGACAGCAGTTCAAAGGCGAGGGTCTGGAGTGCGTCCCCGGCCAGCACGGCCAGGTCTTCGCCAAATTTGCGGTGCACGGTGGGCTGACCCCGGCGCAGATCGTCATCGTCCATGCAAGGCAGGTCGTCATGCACCAGAGAATAGGCATGGATGCATTCGATGGCCAGTGCCGCCCTGAGCGCCACACCCTGGTCCACGTCATGCAACCGTGCGCTTGCCAGAACCAGGAACCCACGCAGCATCTTGCCTCCGACGATGGCATAGCGCATGGCCTCGAGCAGCCGGTCATCCCCGGCCAGCACTTTGTTGGCATACCCGGTGACCAGACGCTGTGCGTCTGCCAGGGAATTGGCAAATTGGGTCGTGGTCATGCAGTTATCCGGCATCCAGCGGGGCCGTGCCCATTGGGGTGCCCTCTTCATCCAGTGTGATGGCGGCGACCTTTTCCTTGGCGCGCTGCAATTCATCCTTGCAGCGTTTTTTCAATGCTGCACCGCGTTCATAGAGCGAGATCGACGCATCCAGCGCCACATCTCCGCGTTCCAGCTGATCGACCACAGTCTCCAGCTCTTTCATCGCCTGTTCAAAACTCATTTCTTCGACGGGGGTCTGGGTCATGTTGCGGCCTTCATCAATTCTTGCACATGCGCCTTGGTTGCAGCGGCTAGGGCGTTCAGATCATATCCGCCTTCCAAAGTCGAGACGATACGCCCCTGGCACAGCTCATCGGCAAGCGCGCACAATTCGGCCGTGATCCAGGCGAAATCACCGGTGGACCAGTTCAGATTGGCCAGCGGGTCGTCCTGATGGGCATCGAACCCGGCAGAGATGATGATCAGTTCGGGTTTGAAGGTGCGCAGGCGCGGGAAGGCCTGGGATTCATAGGCGGCTTTCATCTCGGACCCACCTGAATCGGGGGCCAGCGGCATGTTCAGGATATTGCCGTGGGCGCCGTCTTCGTCGGGGCGGCCCGACCCGGGCCACAGCGGCATCTGCTGTGAGGTGATGACCAGGGCGCGCGGGTCGTCCCACAGCAGATCCTGGGTTCCGTTGCCGTGATGGACGTCGAAGTCAACCACGGCCACACGGTTCAGCCCGTGGTGATCCAGCGCGTGTTTCGCAGCCAGCGCCGCATTGCCGAACAGACAGAACCCCATCGCGGTTTCGGTTTCGGCGTGGTGCCCCGGCGGGCGTATCGCGGCAAAGGCATTCTGGACGTCCCCGCCCAGCACCATGTCCACGCCGCGCACCGCGGCACCTGCCGCGCGAAAAGCCGCGTCCAACGATCCCGGAGACAGGAACGTATCGCCGTCGATCTGTGCAAATCCATCCGAGGGCAAGCCCCGACGTAGGTTGTCCAGATAGCCTGCGGGATGGACACGCAGAATGTCGTCTTCAGCCGCCATCGGGGCCGATACACGGATCAGGTCGAGCGGTTCCAGCGCATGCAGGACATGTTCCAGCCGCGCCACCCGTTCCGGGTGACCCTGTGGCGTTACATGGGTCAGGCAATCGGCATGGGTGATGAGGGCCGTTTTTGCGGCGTTGGTCATAGGGAGATGGTCCTGTCGCGGCGTCAAGATGGGGCGAGATTAGTTCGCAATCCGAGCAGGGGAAACCGGTTTTTTATGCACCATTGCCCGAGAGGGGCCGGGGCTGTGCCCCGTGGCCGTTTCGGACTTGGGGCTCTGCCCCAAACCCCGAGGTATTTGAGACCAGAAAGAAGCAGCAGGCCGGTCAGGCGGAAAGGGTGCGCGCAGCCCCTGGTTCCCGGTTTCACGCAACTACAGCGGTCTGGCGTGCTCAGCCCATTTCGTCCTGACAGGCGATGGCGGCTTCGAGGCCGACCATGGTGCCGCCGAGGTCAATGGCCATGACTTCGCCGTGTTCGTTATACAGTGTCATCGTATATTTTGCCGCGATATCGAACAGGAAATCGGAGTTGGTAAAATAGATGTCGGCACCGGGCACGTCGTTCAGGTAAATGCCTTGGGCTTCGCCTTCGTATTCCTGACCGTCCAGATCAAAGAGGATCGGATATGTTTCGCCTTCGACGATGTCCCCCCAGGATTCATTGAAAGCGGTGATGTAGCCCGCGCCTTCGGTGCGATCAAATCCGATGCGGACAACGCTGCCATCCTGATACGCTGCCTGAATCAGGCATCCGTCGCCCAGTGTCGGGTCAATCATTACGTCCCAGCCCCCGGCTTCGCCCCAGGGTTCAAGTTGCTGTGCCACAGCGCAAAATGGCAGCGCGGCCAGAAACAGGGTGGTCGTCAGGATTTTCATTTCGTGTCCTCCATAGTGCGGCGGCTGCTGCATCTGAGCGGAGCAGGTGCAGCGTCGATTTTAGCCGCGCGGGTCGATCAACTGGAATTCATGCACCCAGAATACACGGGCGACGCGGGTTTGTCTTTTCTTAATCCATGAGCTGTTGGCCCAGGGGTGTTCGGCCCGCCAGCCGCGGTGGGTCAGGATCAATCCGGTGCCAGCATGTAGCCCGCGCCGCGCACGGTTTGCAGGTACCGCGGCTGTTTGGGGTTGGGTTCGATCTTGCGCCGCAGGCGGGTGATCTGCACATCCACAGCGCGTTCCTGTGCCTGTCCCCGGTCGCGCCCCAGGTCTTCGACCAGCTTGGCCCGGCTGATTGGTTCGCCGGGTTGCGCGGAAAAGATCTTCATCAATTGGGTCTCTGTGGCAGTCAGCCGGACCAGCGCGTCGCCCTGCCACATTTCGCTGCGTTCGATATCATAGCGGATCGGGCCCAGGTGCAGGATCTTTGGCACGGTGTCCTGGACAGGGGTTTCAGGCATACGGCGCAGGATGGCATTGATCCTGAGCAAAAGCTCCTTGGGTTCAAAGGGTTTGACCAAGTAATCGTCTGCCCCGGCCTCCAGCCCGGCAATCCGGTGTTCGGTCTCGCCTTTGGCGGTCAAAAGCATGACGGGGGTGGTGTTGGTCTCGCGGATGGCGCGGGTCAGGCTGACGCCGTCTTCTCCGGGCATCATCACGTCGATCACGATCAGGTCGAAATCCAACCCGGACAAGACCCGCCGGGCGTGGGCGGCATCCCGTGCAGCGGTGACCAAAAACCCGTTGCGGACCAGAAATTTCTTGAGCAGATCCCGGATGCGTTCATCATCATCCACGATCAGCAGGTGGGCGTCCAAATCACTCATGTGCTGCTATCCCGCAATTTTCCATAGGCCCGGCGCATGTCCGGATCCATCATGGCCTCGAGAACCTTTTTAAAACCTGAAACTGCATCCGGGCCAGCTTCCTTGTAGGCGGCCCGCATCCGGGTGCGCTGGGCGTCAGAGAGTTTCGATTCCAGAGTGCGCCCATCTTCGGTCAGGAACAAGTGACGTTCGCGTTTGTCGACGGTGCCCACCCGGCTTTCGACCAACCCGTCGTCGATCAGGGTGCGCAGCACCCGGTTCAACGATTGTTTGGTGACACCAAGGATGGCCAGCAGGTTGTTCACCGTGGTGCCCGGCGCGCGGTTGATGAAATGGATCGCCCGGTGATGGGCCCGCCCATAGGCCATTTCCACCAGAATGCGGTCCGGATCCGCGGTGAACCCGCGATAGGCAAAGAACATTGCCTCGATTCCCTGACGCAGTTGTTCATCCGTCAGAAACAGCAGGCTTTCGCCGCCAAACCCCGGCGCTGATCGACCCTCAGACATGGCTCGTGTCCTTTTCTGGTTTTGTTACAGTTTAAGTCAGCCTTGTTGACATTCCAAGAGCAAAGAGGTATCGAATCGCAGTTTTGGCGCAATATTATGTCCGGTTCGGTCGTAAAGAGCGCAATATTCGTAAAGCAACCCCGCGTCAGGAGGATTTGGTATGTCGGGTTATGATGATCGGGACGGTCTGATCTGGATGGATGGAGAGATGGTCAATTGGCGTGATGCCAAGGTCCATATTCTGACTCATGCCATGCATTATGCCAGTTCCGTATTTGAAGGCGAACGGGCGTATAACGGCAAGATTTTCAAAAGCCGCGAACACTCCGAGCGGTTGATCGCCTCCGCCGAGGCGCTGGACATGCCGATGCCCTATACGGTCGATCAGATCGAAGCCGCCAAGGAAGAGACGCTGAAGGCCAGCGGTCTGACCGACGCCTATGTGCGTGCGTTGGTCTGGCGTGGGTCGGGCGAAGACATGGGTGTCGCATCGGCCAAGAACCCGGTTCGGATGGCGATCGCCGTCTGGGGCTGGGGCGCCTATTACGGCGACGCCAAGATGAAAGGCGCCAAGCTGGACATTGCGGAATGGAAACGGCCCAGCCCGGAAACCATTCCGGTTCATGCCAAGGCCGCCGGTCTGTACATGATCTGCACCATCTCCAAGCACAAGGCCGAAGCCAAAGGCTGTTCGGATGCGTTGTTCATGGATTGGCGCGGATATGTGGCCGAAGCCACCGGTGCCAACGTGTTTTTCGTCAAGGGTGGCGAAGTGCACACACCGCTGGCCGATTGCTTTTTGAACGGGATCACCCGGCAGACCGTGATCGGAATGCTCAAGGACAAGGGCATCACCGTGCATGAACGTCGGATCAAACCCGAAGAGATGGCGGATTTTGAACAGTGCTGGCTGACAGGTACTGCGGCCGAGGTGACTCCGGTGGGGCAGATCGGGGATTATACGTTCGAGGTTGGTGATCTGACCCGCGGAATTGCCGAAGATTACGAGAAGCTGGTACGCAGCTGATCTCACGCGACTTGGGGTTTGAAAACGGGCGTCCATATGGGCGCCCGTATTTCGTTTGCGCTCAATTCTTTGGGTCTGTTGCGGCGCGGGTGCGGCGGCGGTCCAGGCCCAGGCGGCTTTCGCGCCAGATGACCAGGATGTTGCCGGCAATGACCAAGGTCGCCCCGGCCAGCATGACCCAGGTCGGTAATTCCGCGAACCAGACATAGCCGATGATGATGGCAAACAGCATCGACATATAGTCATAGGGAGCCAGCATCGACGCCGGGCCAAAACGATAGGAAGAAGTCACAAGGATCTGTGCGATACCGCCGACCAAACCGGCCCCGATCAGCAGCAGGGTCGTTTGCAGGTCCGGCACCACCCAGCCAAATGGCAGGGTCAGCAGGGACAGACCGGATGCGGTGGCCGAGAAATAGAATACGATGGCTGCGGTGTGGTCTGTCTGGACCAGCTTGCGCAGGTGGATCTGGACCATCGCCCGGGCCATGGTCGCGAGCAGAACGCAGATCGCGCCCAGCGTGGCGGTATCGCTCATGTCTGCGCCGCCGCCCAACCGGGGCCAGATCATGATCAACACCCCGACCAACCCGATGGCCACGGCAGAGAGGCGCACCAGCCGGATGGTTTCACCCAGCAAAAGCGCTGCGAGGATGACTGTAAAAATGGGGGTGGCATAGCCGATGGCCGTGACTTCGGGCAGCGGCAGCAACCCCAAACCGGTAAATGTCAGCGCCATCGCAGATGTCCCCAACACCCCACGCCAGACGTGACCCATCGGATTCTTGGCAACAAACCCGTGGCGCAAGTCGCCCCGGATCGCCAACCAGACAACGATGACGGGAATCGCAAAGAACGAGCGGAAGAACACCGCTTCGCCCGCAGGCACAACATCCGATGTCGCCTTGATCACACCGGACATGGCAGTGAACAGGCCGATGGCGGTCACTTTGAGAAAAACCGCGAGAATCGGTCGATGCGATGTTAATGATTGTGCCATGGCCGCGACCCTGCGCCTCAGCGACCGAAAGATCAACGGGTTGATTTTGCTTTGCCGCCTGACGCAAAACGGAGCCATCAGCCGGAGCGACCAGAATGTATGACACCAACCATTTGATTTCCCGATTACATGCGGCATCACGCGGGCATGAAACCCGGAACTTTGCGCGGTTTCCAGCGCGGGCCAGTGTCACCTTTGGTGAGCTGTTTGCCGGGGCCGAACGCAATGCAGCGGCTTTGGTGGCGATGGGGGTGCAACCCGGGGACCGCGTTGCCGTGCAGGTTCACAAGACGATCGAAGCGATCCAGCTGTACCTGGGAACGGTGATGGCGGGGGGCGTGTTTCTGCCGCTGAATACCGCCTATACCACGTCCGAAGTCGCTTATTTCCTGGGGGATGCGACACCACGCGTTGTGGTGTGTGATCCGGACCGGTCGGAGGCAATACGCGGGATCTCCGGAGATGCGCGGGTGGTGACGCTAGATGCCAAAGGCAATGGTACGCTGACCGAGTCCGTCGTGGGCCGGGGGGCGTTTACCCCGGTGGCGCGCGGGGCACAGGATCTGGCTGCCATCCTCTATACGTCGGGGACCACCGGGCGGTCCAAGGGCGCGATGCTGAGCCATGCCAATCTGGCGTCGAATTCAGAGATGTTAAAGGAATACTGGCGGTTCACAGATCAGGATGTGCTGATCCATGCCCTGCCGATCTTTCACACGCACGGGCTGTTTGTGGCGACCAATGTGGCGCTGTTGGCCGGGGCGGGGGTTGTGTTCCTGCCGGGGTTTGACGCGGACGCCATTCTGGAGGCGATGCCGAATGCCACCGCTTTGATGGGGGTACCGACGTTCTATACCCGCCTGTTGGCGGATGAGCGGCTGACGCGGGAACGGGCAGCCAACATGCGTCTGTTCATTTCGGGATCGGCACCCTTGTTGGTTGAGACCCACGAGCTGTGGGAAGCGCGCACCGGTCATCGGATCCTGGAACGCTATGGCATGACCGAAACCAATATGAGCACGTCCAACCCCTATGACGGGGAACGGCGCGCCGGAACCGTGGGTTTCCCGTTGCCCGGCGTCGAGGCGCGGATCATGGTAGATGGCGTCCCGGTGCCGACGGGCGAGACCGGGGTTTTGGAAGTGCGCGGATCAAATGTGTTTCAGGGCTATTGGCAGATGCCCGAGAAAACCGCCGAAGAGCTGCGCCCGGACGGGTGGTTCATCACCGGCGATCTGGCCCGGATGGACAGTGATGGCTATGTCACCATCGTGGGGCGCGAAAAGGATCTGATCATCACCGGCGGGTTCAATGTTTACCCAAAGGAGGTCGAAAGCCTGATCGACGATATGCCGGGGGTGCTGGAGAGTGCCGTCATTGGCGCACCACATCCCGATTTCGGCGAAGCGGTCGTGGCCATCGTTGTGGCAACTGATCCGGAATTGCAGGCGGATCAGGTGCGGGAGACGTTGGCCGCAGACCTGGCAAAGTTCAAGCAGCCCAAGCAGGTGATCCTGGTGCCGGAGTTGCCCCGTAACACCATGGGCAAGGTTCAGAAAAAGGCGCTGCGCGAGGAATACGCCGGTTTGTTTGCCTAAGGGTCCCAGGCCTTAGGTCAGGAATAGCAGGAACAGGTTGAGCGTGACAAAGGCGGTTGTTGTGGCGGCCAGCATGGCGATCGACGCGGCGCCTTCGAGCCCCTGTTTCTGGGCCAGAACCGTATAGATGCCGAACATCGGCATCGCCGCCGACAGGATTGCTGCGCTGTGGAAATCCGGGGTCAGCGCGATCCAGCCCAAAGCGCTCAGCGTCAGAGCCGCACCGGCAACCAGCCCGGGGTGGATCAGCAGTTTGGTCATGGTGATCTGCGCGGCCAGTCCCCGGTTGCCATGCAGCGGCAGGCCGACCAGTGATCCACCGATCACCACCAGCGACAATGCCGAGGCCGAGGCCGCCAACATACCGGTCAGGCGGGTAAAGGGGGCGGGCAGAGGGACATTGACAAGCGAGACCGCCAGGCCCAGCAACAGCCCGATCACCATCGGCATTTTCAGCACATTGAGCAGAATTGCTCCGATGTGGCGCAGCAAAGACCCCTGTCGGTTGCCCGATGCGCCTTCCATCAGCAACAGGCACAGCGGCACCAACAGGATGTTTTCCACCAGAAGGTTCAGCGCCAGGATGATTTCGGCCTGGGCCGGGAAAGCCAGCAACATGATCGGAAACCCGATGAAAGCATTGTTGGGACAGGTCGAGCCCATAACGCCCAACGCGCGCCGTTGCGGGTCAGTGCCGCGCAGGGTGAACAAGATCCAGGCGGTGGCGATGGTCGCCAGCCCGCCCAGCCCATAGGCCAGCATATAGTCGGGTTGGAACACATCCGCGATCCGGCGCGACGCCACCGCATTGAACAGCAGCGCGGGCAAGGCGATATTCAGGACATATTTGCCCAGTGTGCGCATTTCGGCAGCGGCGAACCAGCCTTTTGCCACCACCAGATACCCCAGCGCGATTGCGCCATAGATCGGGAAGGTGATGGCAAGGATCTGGGTCATGTCAGCAGGTCAGACCAATGGTTGGGCAGGTCGGTGTCGATCTCTTTGGACAATTGTTCGAGATAGGCCAGCATCAGCTTGGCCCGTTTTTCGGCAATCTCGCGGCCCTTGGTGGTGACCATTTCCTTGGGCAGCTGCAGCAGTTTCAGGTGCCAATGGTCGATGGACCAATCCTGATCATCCAGCGGACGGTCGGCGGCAAAGGGATCGGCCGGATCATAGATCGCGCGCTTCATGCTGCCCGCGACAATGAACGTGCGGGCAATGCCGATGGCACCCAATGCGTCCAGCCGGTCCGCGTCGCGCAGGATTTCGGCTTCGGTCGATTGCGCCGGGATACCGGCGGAATAGCTGTGCGCCGCAATGGCGTGTTGGGCGGCTTTGATTTCGGCCCCGGTATACCCCAGGTCCTGCAGGATCGGCACGGCGCGCTGGGCCGATAGGGTCGAAGCCTCGGCCCGATTGGGGGCGTCCTTGGGTAGGTTGACCAGATCGTGCAGATAGGCCGCAGCCATCAGAACCCGCAGGTTTACAGAGTCTTCGTGATCGGCCTGATGGCGGGCAATACGGTGGGCATTGGTCCAGACCCGATCCAGATGGGCCAGATCATGCGCCGGATCCTGATCCATCTGCTGGGCGACAAGGCGGCGCAGCCGCGCGTGAATGTCGTGCATCAGCCGATCGTGCCCTGGTTTTCGCCAATCTGACCGCGATGCAGCAGCAGATGATCCAAGATAACACAGGCCATCATCGCTTCGGCCACGGGCACGGCGCGGATGCCGACGCAGGGGTCATGACGACCCTTGGTAATGACTTCGATGGCGGTGCCGTCCTTGCGGATCGACTGACGCGGGGTCAGGATCGACGAGGTCGGTTTGACCGCAAAGCGCACCACCACGTCCTGTCCGGTGGAAATACCGCCCAGAATGCCGCCCGCGTGGTTCGACGAATATTCAGGGCCGTTTTCGCCCATATAGATCTCGTCGGCGTTTTCCGTGCCGCGCAACAGGGCCGCGGCCATGCCTTCGCCGATTTCGACGCCTTTGACCGCGTTGATCGACATCATCGCGGCGGCCAGATCGGTGTCGAGCTTGCCATAGATCGGAGCGCCGATTCCGGCGGGAACGTTGCGGGCCACCACTTCGACAATGGCACCAACCGAATCGTGATCCTTGCGCAGCTTTTGCAGGTAATCTTCCCATGCCTGTGCCTGATCTGCGCCCTGGGGAATCCAGAAATCATTCTGGTCAATCGCGTCCCAGTCGAATTTGGACCGGTCGATCTCCATCTCGCCCATGCGGGTCATGTAGCCTTTGATTTCCAGGTCAGGGACCAGTGCCTTGATCGCCGCGCGTGCGACGCCACCAGCGGCGACCCGGGCTGCGGTTTCGCGGGCCGAGCTGCGCCCGCCACCGCGATAATCGCGGTTGCCGTATTTCTGGTGATAGGTGATGTCAGCGTGGCCGGGGCGAAACGTCTGGGCGATTTCGCCATAATCGCGCGACCGCTGGTCGGTGTTTTCGATCATCAGCTGAATCGGAGTTCCGGTGGATTTTCCGTCAAACACACCCGACAGGATTTTCACCGCATCCGGTTCGTTGCGCTGGGTTGTATTCTTGTTCTGACCCGGGCGGCGTTTGTCGAGCCAGAGTTGCAGCATCTCGGGTTCGATTGCCACATTGGGTGGGCACCCGTCCACGGTCGCACCCAATGCGGGTCCGTGGCTTTCACCCCAGGTGGTGACGCGGAAGAGGTGGCCAAAGCTGTTCATCGACATGGGACGCGGTCTCCTTTGGGGGATGTGATTAGCGACGCGGGGTCAGGGGCTCAAGCGGATTCGCGTGTTGGGATGTGGGTTGGGGGCGCTGCCCCCGTCACCTTTGGTGACTCCCCCGGGATATTTGGGGCCAGATGAACAGGGGATCAGTCCACTTGGCCCTGACTGTTAGGGCCTGATGGCTGCCATAGCTTGTGTTTGGTGGCATTGCGGCCTAGGGTCTGCGCCACCTCGGGGTGCACCATTGGTGCTGAGATGACACCCGTTGAACCTGAACCGGCTAAAACCGGCGGAGGGAAGGTTTCGGAGACATCCACCCTTGCCCTATCGCCGCAAAGGAGGATGAGATGAAACATCTTGCATTTGCAGCGGGACTTTTGAGCGCGACGGCAGCCTATGCCGAAACGCCTGAATTGACCGTTTATACCTATGACAGCTTTGTCTCCGATTGGGGCCCGGGCCCGGCGGTGGAAAAAGCGTTCGAAGACGTCTGTGGCTGTGATCTGAAGCTGGTTGGTGCGGGCGATGGTGCGGCGTTGCTGGCGCGGGTCAAGTTGGAAGGCGCACGGTCCGACGCAGATATCGTGCTGGGGTTGGACACCAATCTGACCGCTGCTGCGGCTGAAACCGGGCTGTTCGCCGTCCATGATGTGCGCGCCGATTATGCGTTGCCGGTCAGCTGGGAAGATCCGCTGTTCGTACCCTATGATTGGGGGTATTTCGCGTTCGTGCATAATGCCGATGCGGACGCACCGACGGATTTCAAGGCGCTGGGCGCCAGCGACAAGAGAATCGTGATTCAGGACCCGCGGTCGTCCACGCCCGGTTTGGGCCTGCTATTGTGGGTCAAGGCGGCCTATGGCGATGAGGCCCCGGCGATCTGGGAGGGGCTGGCCGACAATGTGGTCACCGTGACCAAAGGCTGGTCCGAAGCCTATGGCCTGTTCCTGGAAGGCGAAGCGGACATGGTGTTGTCCTATACGACATCGCCCGCCTATCACCTGATTGCCGAAGAAGATGCGTCCAAGGCAGCAGCATCATTCAGCGAAGGCCATTATATGCAGGTCGAAGTGGCCGGTAAGCTGGCCGCCAGCGACCAGCCCGAACTGGCCGATCAATTCCTGGCGTTCATGGTGTCGGATGCGTTCCAGTCGATTATCCCCACGACCAATTGGATGTACCCGGCGGTCACTCCGGCCGCCGGTTTGCCGGATGGGTTTGACACGTTGGTGACGCCCGAGAAATCGCTTTTGTTGCCTGCCTCGGAAGCGGCAGCCGTGCGGGATGTAGCCTTGGGCGAATGGCTCGGCGCGCTGAGCCAGTAAGCGCAGCCTCTGGGATTTGCGCGGCGATTGCTGTTGCCGCGTTGATTCTGGGGACGTTGTGCGCCGTTGTTTGGCGGGCCGAGGCCGGGTCGGGTCTGGGCCCGTCCGATTGGGCGGCGCTGCGGTTCACCGTGTTTCAGGCCAGTCTGTCGGCGCTGTTCAGCGTCGGGCTTGCGATTCCTGTGGCGCGGGCTTTGGCGCGGCGTAGGTTCTTTGGTCGCCGCCTTTTGATCGGGCTGTTGGGTGCGCCGTTTATCCTGCCGGTGATTGTTGCCATCTTGGGATTGCTCGAAGTGTTTGGGCGCGCCGGGTGGATCAGTACGGCATTGGGCTGGATCGGGGTGGAGCCGATCCGCATTTATGGCCTGCATGGTGTCGTGCTGGCGCATGTGTTTTTCAATTTGCCGCTGGCAACCCGGTTGATCCTGCAAGGATGGCAGGAGATCCCGGCAGAACGGTTTCGTCTGGCCGCACAATTGGGTGCCGATGGTCGGGATATGTTCCGCCTGTTGGAAGTGCCGATGCTGCGTCAGGTGGTGCCGGGGGTGTTGGCCGTGGTTTTTGCAATCTGCCTGACCAGCTTTGCCGTGGCGTTGACCTTGGGTGGTGGGCCGCGTGCGACAACAATTGAATTGGCAATCTATCAGGCGTTTCGGTTTGATTTTGATCTGGGTCGGGCGGCGCTGCTGTCGGGCCTTCAGCTGGTGTTGACCGGATTGGCGGCCTGGGTTGCGTTGCGGGTGTCGGTAGGCGAAGGATTTGGCGGCGGGTTGGACCGGCTGGTCAGACGCTGGGATGGAGAGAGCCCGGGCGCACGCGCCGTCGATGCCGGGTGGATCTGTGCCGCGGCGGCATTTTTGCTTTTGCCGTTGATGGCCATCGTGGTGTCCGGGGCACCGGGGTTGGTCGACTTGCCCTGGGCAGTTGTACAGGCCGCGATGACATCGATTGGGGTGGCTGCCGCCAGCACGTTGGTTCTGTTGCTGTTGGCTTTGCCAATGGCGGTGGCCGTGGCGCTGGGTCATGGTGGCGCAATCGAAATCTCGGGAGTGCTGGGATTGGCGGCGTCGCCTTTGGTGATTGGCACCGGGTTGTTCGTGGTCATTCATCCCTTTGCAGATCCCAGCGATTTTGCTCTGATCGTGACGGCTGTGGTCAATGCGGTGATGGCGTTGCCCTTTGCGCTGCGGATCCTGGTGCCACAGGCCCGGTCTGTGGTGGCGCGCTATGGCAAGCTGACCCTGTCGCTGGACATGGGCGGTTGGCCATTCGTAAGGCGCGTTCTGCTGCCGCGGATGCGGGCGCAGATCGGATTTGCCGCCGGGTTGGCGGCGGCGCTGTCGATGGGGGATCTGGGGGTCATTGCGTTGTTCGCGGATCACGAGATGGCAACATTGCCTCTGCAGATCTATCGGTTGATGGGGGCCTATCGGATGGAAGCCGCGGCCGGGGCGGCGCTGTTGCTGTTGGGTTTGTCGATGGGGGCATTCTGGGTTTTGGACCGGGGAGGGCGTTGGCATGCTGAAGCTTGAGAAATGTCGCATCTCCAACGGCGGTTTTGATCTGAGCGCAGATCTGTGCGTTTCGCGGGGTGCGCGCGTGGCGGTCATTGGCCCATCCGGGGCAGGCAAGACCACCCTGATCGAGGCGATCGCCGGGTTTTTGCCCTTTGCCGCGGGGACGTTGCGGTGGGATGGTCAGGATCTGGGCGCGATGGCACCAGGCAAGCGGCCTGTTGCGATGTTGTTCCAGGATGGCAATCTGTTTCCGCATTTGAGCGTGGCGCAGAATGTCGGGCTGGGGATTCGGGCCGATCTGCGGTTGGACACGCAGGACACCGCACGGGTTGAACAGGCATTGAACCGGGTTGGGTTGGACGGTATGGGCGCTCGCAAACCTGCGGCGCTGTCCGGGGGACAGCAAAGCCGGGTGGCCTTGGCCCGGGTGCTGGTGCAGGGGCGGGATTTGCTGTTGCTGGATGAACCCTTTGCCGCGCTGGGGCCCGCATTAAAGGCCGAGATGCTGGATCTGGTGGCGGACCTGATCGCGGAAACCGGTGCGACTCTGATGATGGTGAGCCACGATCCGAATGACGCGCGCCGGATCGCCGATCAGGTGATACTGGTGGCAGACGGTCAGGCGCATGCGCCGGTGGCGACGGCGGAATTGCTGGACAATCCGCCGCCTGCGTTGCGGGCCTATCTGGGGTGACAGGCGCGCGATTTATCTAAGTCAGGCTGCAAGAGCCGCGCGGGTTTTGCCGATCTGGAGCGCGGCCTGGGCGGCTTCGCGGCCCTTGTCCACAAAATGTTCGCGGTAGATCGCGTTGTGGTGATCGGTTTCCTGATAATGGTGCGGGGTCAGCGAGACCGAAAGCACCGGAACCCCGGTGTCCAGTCCGGCGCGCATCAATCCGTCGACGACAGCCTGGGCCACGAAATCATGACGATAGATGCCGCCATCAACGACAAAGGCGGCGCAGGCCACGGCACCATAGCGTCCGGTCGCGGCCAGATCCCGCGCCACCAGCGGCATTTCGAATGCGCCGGGAACGTCATAGACATCGACCTGTTCGGCGGGGATGAGTTCGCAGAACCCCTCCAATGCGCGATCGACAATATCGGCGTGCCATTGCGCCTTGATGAAAGCATAGCGGGTGTGTGTCATAGTGATCTCCTTTGGTTACAGACACGGCACCCAAGGCGATCACGAACGTCCAGACACACTGATGGCGTGATCTGATCCGCACGTTCTCTTCCATCCGGACTTTCACCGTCGGCTCTGGCCTCTCACCAGATCTGCTGACACTCCCAATGACCGGGAGCCGCTCGCGGGCTGGCAGGATCAATGCCCTGCATACCGCCGGTGGGGAATTTCACCCCGCCCTGAGAACAGACCGGACATTGGCCATGATTGCGATGATTTTCAAGCGTTGAGTGTTGCGGGTCTGAAATAATTCGAGGCGTGACAAAAATCAGGGGCCTGACAAAAATCAAGGACCAAAGGAGGGTCAAGCGGTCATCTTTGCGACCCAATGCCCTTTCCAAATGCGATCGAGTACTTACCTTGGGTCGCAACAGGAGGAGAAAGACATGAAGCTATATTATGCCGGGGCGTCGCCCTTTGTGCGCAAGGTTGTGGTTCTGCTGCACGAAACCGGTCAGCTGGATGATGTCGAGATTGTCGATGTGGCCACCTCGCCGGTTGCCCCCAGCGCAGATGTCAGTGCCTCGAATCCGCTGTCCAAGATCCCGGCGCTGGAGCGGGGCGACGGGCCGACATTGTACGACAGCCGGGTGATCTGTGAATATCTGGACGACCGTGCGGGCGGCAAGCTGTACGCCGGTGGTTGGGACACAAAAATTCTGGAGGCGACCGCTGACGGGATCATGGATGCGGCTGTTTTGTTGTCGTATGAAAAACGCCTGCGCCCCGAAGAAAAACGCTGGCCCGAATGGATTGACGGCCAATTGGGCAAGGTTCTGGGCGGATGTGCGGCTTTGAACGCGCGGTGGATGCCCCATTTGCGCGGCCCGCTGAATATTGGTCAGATTGGCGTGGCCTGTGCGCTTGGCTACGTTGACTTTCGGCATCCGGATTCTGGCTGGCGCACCGGAAATGAAGCCCTTGCCGATTGGTTTGCGGCGTTCGAATCGCGCCCCAGCATGGAGGCCACGCGACCGCCCGAAAGCTGATAATTAGCCGACCCTCTCCCAATTCCGGTGATTTCGCCTGGGCAACTGTGTCCGGTACGTTACATAAATATGTATCTGCGACTTCATGCGCACGCATGAAGTCTGGACGAATGCATTTTGCGTCGATAGATACGCGCCTTGAGTCACCGCAAAACCAGCGGTGCATGCGCATGTTTGCCCTTAAGCGGGCGCTGGAATTGGAGAAAACCTCGTGTCCCACGCAGAAGACCACGAAGGAACCCGGAGAGATTTCCTCTACTACGCCACTGCCGGCGCCGGGGCAGTGACCGCGGGTGCCGCCGTATGGCCCCTGGTCAACCAGATGAACCCCTCGGCCGACGTCAAGGCGCTGTCCTCGATCCTGGTGGACGTCAGTGATGTAGAGATCGGAACACAGATCAGTGTCATGTTCCTGGGCAAGCCGGTGTTCGTTCGCCGTCGCAGCCAGGAAGAAATTGATGACGCCCGTTCAGTCGAGCTGTCCGAGCTGATTGACCAATCATCGGAAAACCCCAACAAACCCGGCACCGATGCTGCCGATGCCAACCGCACACTGGATGATGCCGGTGAATGGCTGGTGATGATGGGTGTTTGTACCCACCTGGGCTGTGTGCCTCTGGGTGATGGCGCAGGTGATTTTCACGGTTGGTTCTGCCCGTGCCACGGGTCGCATTATGACACCGCAGGCCGGATCCGCAAAGGTCCCGCACCTGAGAACCTGCACGTGCCGGTGGCTGAATTCACCGACGCAACAACGATCAAACTGGGATAAGGAAGCGCGCTCATGTCCGGAATTCCGCACGATCATTATGAACCAAAGACGGGCGCAGAAAAGTGGCTGCACAGCCGCCTGCCCATCGTTGGTCTGATCTACGACACAATCATGATCCCGACCCCCAAGAACCTGAATTGGTGGTGGATCTGGGGCATCGTTCTGGCATTCTGCCTGGCCCTGCAAATCGTTACCGGTATCGTTCTGGTGATGCATTACACCCCGCATGTTGATCTGGCGTTCGCCAGCATCGAACACATCATGCGCAATGTGAATGGCGGCCATATGCTGCGGTACCTGCACATGAACGGCGCATCGCTGTTCTTTGTTGCGGTATACATCCACATCTTCCGGGGTCTGTTCTACGGCTCCTACAAGGCACCACGAGAAATCACGTGGATCGTCGGGATGCTGATCTATTTGATGATGATGGGCACCGCATTCATGGGGTATGTGTTGCCTTGGGGTCAGATGTCCTTTTGGGGTGCGACCGTCATCACCGGCCTGTTTGGTGCCATTCCGTTCATCGGCGAACCGATCCAGACCTGGCTGCTGGGCGGGCCCGCCGTTGGCAACGCCACGCTGAACCGTTTCTTCTCGCTGCACTATCTGCTGCCGTTTGTGATTGCCGCCCTGGTCGTGGTTCACATCTGGGCCTTCCACACCACAGGCAACAACAACCCGTCGGGTGTTGATGTCCGCAAGGGATCGAAGGAAGAAGCCAAGAAAGACACGCTGCCGTTCTGGCCCTACTTTGTGATCAAGGACTTCTTTGGTCTGGCCGTTGTTCTGGTTATTTTCTGGGCGATTGTCGGCTATATGCCCAACTACTTGGGTCACCCCGACAACTACATCGAAGCCAACCCGCTGGTGACACCTGCGCATATCGTTCCTGAATGGTACTTCCTGCCGTTCTACGCGATCCTGCGTGCCTTCACTTCGGAAGTCTGGGTTGTTCAGTTCGCGTCCTTCGTGACCGGTGGCATCGTCGACGCCAAGTTCTTTGGTGTGCTGGCCATGTTTGGCGCGATCGCGGTGATGGCTCTGGTGCCATGGCTGGATACCAGCCGGGTGCGTTCGGGGACCTATCGTCCGATGTTCAAATGGTGGTTCTACCTGCTGATCGTCGACTTCTTTGCCCTGATGTGGCTGGGTGCGATGCCTGCTGAAGAGCCCTATGCTTCGTTCTCGCTGATCGCTTCGGCCTATTGGTTCGGTTACTTCCTGGTCATTCTGCCCATCCTGGGTGTGATCGAAAAGCCGGACGCACAGCCCGCGACCATCGAAGAAGACTTCAACGCGCATTATGGCAAGGCGTCTGACGCTTCGCCCGCCGAATAAGAGGGACCGAAACCCATGTTCAAGAAACTTGCAATCGGTGCTGCCTTTGCTCTGGCGATTGCCCCTGTCGCGTCCAACGCGGCAGGTGGTGGCGACCAGCACATCGAGGACTTTGCGTTCTCGTTCGAAGGCCCGTTCGGCACCTACGACCAAAACCAGCTGCAGCGCGGTCTGCAGATCTATACCGAAGTCTGCGCGGCCTGCCATGGTCTCAAGCAGGTTCCGATCCGGACCCTGTCTGACGAAGGCGGCCCGCACATGGCCGAAGATCAGGTGCGCGCCTATGCAGCTGAAAACTTCTCGGTGTTTGATGCAGAGCTGGATGATGACCGCCCGGCAAAGCCGGTCGACCACTTCCCGGCCAACACGGCAGCGGGTGCGCCCGACCTGTCGATGATGGCCAAGGCCCGTGCCGGGTTCCACGGCCCCTATGGGTTGGGTATCAACCAGTTCGTCAAAGGTATGGGTGGTGCTGAATACATTGCATCGCTGCTGGACGGTTACACTGGCGAAGAAAAGGAAGAGGCAGGCACTCTTTTTTACGAAAACACTGCCTTTCCTGGTGGCTGGATTTCGATGGCACCGCCGCTGTTCGACGAACAAGTCGAATTTGCCGATGGTCATGCTAATGATGTGCATAACATGTCCCAGGACGTCGCGGCGTTCCTGATGTGGACTGCCGAGCCCAAGATGATGGCCCGCAAGCAGGCCGGTTTTGTTGGTGTTCTGTTCCTGACGATCCTGTCTGTTATGCTGTATCTGACCAACAAGCGCATCTGGGCCCCCCACAAGAGCAAGACGCGCGACTGATCGCTGATCAATCCGTCAGTACATTGAATATCAAAGCCCCTGCCAGATCATCTGGTGGGGGCTTTTCTTGTTTGGTTTTCTATTGGGGGCGTTGCCCCCTCTGCCTCTGCGAGGCATTCACCCCCAAGGTATTTGAAACCAGAAAGAAGCAGCAAGCTGCCGAACGGGAGATCAGGCGGAGAGCCGGGTCTCGGTCACACCGATGATCTGGGCGGTCACGATGCTGCCCTCGCGCTGGGGCTGTGCAAATGTGACTTCGGTGAATTGTTCAGTCCGACCCATATGGGGGTTTTCCATCAGAATGTGATGGGTTTTGCCAATCTGGGCGGCCAGATGAGCCTGAACCTGTGCGTCCCCCGCAGCCCGCAAACGGGCGGCGCGTTGCTTGATCACATTGCCATTGATCTGGTTGGGGATTTTGGCCGCCGGCGTGCCGTCCCGTTTGGAATAGGGGAATACGTGCAGCCAGGTCAGATCACAATCCGTGACCAGTTTCAGCGAGTTTTCAAAATGCGCATCGGTTTCGGTCGGGAAACCCGCGATGATATCAGCGCCAAAGGTCATGTCCGGTCGCAGTCGGCGGGCGTCTTCCGCAAAGCGGATTGCGTCGTCGCGCAAATGCCGCCGTTTCATCCGTTTGAGGATCAGGTCATCGCCGTGTTGCAGGGACAAATGCAGATGCGGCATAAGGCGCGTTTCTGTTGCGATGGCTTGCATGAGGTTCTCGTCTACTTCGATCGAGTCGATCGACGAGATCCGCAGGCGCGGCAGGTCTGGCACCAGTTTGAGAATCCGCATCACCAGGTCGCCCAGTTTGGGCTGTGCCGGCAGATCTGCCCCCCACGAGGTCAAGTCGACCCCGGTCAGCACCACCTCGTTGTAGCCTTTGTCCACCAGCCGTTTGATCTGATCGACCACGACCCCGGCCGGGACCGAGCGTGAATTGCCGCGGCCATAAGGAATGATGCAGAACGTACACCGATGATCACAGCCGTTTTGAACCTGCACATAAGCGCGCGACCGGGTGCCAAACCCGTCGATCAGGTGGCCGGCGGTTTCGGACACGGACATGATGTCATCCACCTGGACCCGTTCGGTTTGGCCAATGAAATCCGCCGCCATGTTCTGCCAGGTGCCGGGTTGCATTTTTTCGGTGTTGCCGATGACAGTGTCGACTTCGTCCATGGCCGCAAAAGTTTCGGGTTCGGTCTGGGCGGCGCATCCGGTTACGATAATCCGCGCATCCGGGTTCTCGCGGCGCAGTTTTCGAATTTCCTGACGCGCCTTGCGAACGGCTTCGGCGGTGACCGCGCAGGTGTTGATCACCACGGCATTGTCCAACCCGGCCTGTTGCGACAGCTCTTTCATAGCCTCGGTTTCATAGGCGTTAAGACGACACCCGAGGGTCGTGAACTGGGGTGGTTTCGAGATCATCAAACAGAGTCCAGAAATTCACGGGTTAGAATGCCATCAAACACGTGGGTTGCGGTGCCGGTCATCCAAATCCCGTCCTCGCGCCAATCGATCTCCAATGGTCCCCCATCCAGATGCACTGTGATTTTGCGCTCTGTCAGGCCCTTGAGATGGGCCGCGACGGCCGCAGCGCAGGCACCGGATCCACAGGCAAGAGTGATCATGCCGCCCCGCTCCCAGACCCGCATACGGATCGCGTTGAGGTCGATGACATGGATGAATTCGACGTTGGTCCGTTCCGGGTACAGCGCGTGGTGCTCCAGGTTTGGTCCAACGGTTTTCAGGTCGACAGATTCGGCATCCCGGACCACGAAAACCATATGCGGGTTGCCCATGCCGACCGCGCCGGGAGATCCTGGGAGTGGCAGGTTCATCAGATCCTCGACCGGCCCCGCCAGCGGGATCTGGTCCCATGCCAATTGCGGCAGGCCCATATTCACGCTGAAGATATTGTCACCCAAAGACCTGGCTTGCAGCACCGCATGATCGGTTTTGAACGACATGTCGGATTTTCCGGTCTCTTCGGAAATCAGGCGTGCGATACAACGGCTTGCGTTGCCACAGGCCCCGGCCCGCGACCCATCCGAGTTCCAGAATTCGACGTCCAGATCGGCGACATCCGAGTCGCGCAAGACAACCAACTGGTCAAAGCCAACACCAAAAGCGCGATGCCCGATCGCCCGCGCCAAAGCTTGGGTGATCAGATCCGGCGCACTGCGCGCATCGACAATAACAAAGTCATTGCCCAGCCCGTGCATCTTGCGAAATGGCAAGCCCGAGGTCGCTTTGCGAGTGGTATTTGATCCGTTGTTCATAGGCCTCATATAGTTCAGCGAGAAAAATCTATCCAGAGGTCGATTTCTTTGATTTTGGGCCTTGACCGCTATGCACTGTGGGCATAGTAACCGCGCCACAGAGTGTGGGCCGTTAGCTCAGTTGGTAGAGCAACTGACTTTTAATCAGTGGGTCGCAGGTTCGAATCCTGCACGGCTCACCACTGAAATCCTTTAAATATTGACTACTTAGCCTCATTTTTGGCACCCTTGGGATGTATGGTAAGCCCATACTGAGGGCTTAGTCTGCCTGTTTGAAATTCAAGCGTCTTTACGCTGATTCAGCGTTGTTCTGGCTTTGGTGGCCACATCACTCTTGGAGAGCTTGGTGTACCTTTGGGTTTTGTCATCGTCTTTGCCTGCTCATCACTGTGCGCGTAGCTCTCACAGATCGCCGGATTTGGAGGCTCGAGAATGCTATGGATATCCGCGGGGCAATGGGCGTTTTGGGTCCGCCATCTCGGCCTGGGGTCGTCCGGTGTTCTTTGTCAGGCTATGGCCAAACGGATGGTGCGAATTCTGGCGTTGTCGTCGCAAAACCCCCAGCGGGTCGATCCCGGTGTGTTGTCCGATCGCTGTTCCTCTCTTCGTCCGGGTGCGGCCTGTTGCTGTCCGGACACGTGGATTTGAACATTGCAACCACAGCTGTCGACAACAGCAGTTGCGCCGTTCCGTGCCGAACGTTAGCATCGCGGAAAACCATGTGTATTCAGTGAATTTTAGGAGAGTTTAACATGACCGAATTGAATGCTGGCGGCGTCGCCATTCTTGGCTTCAATGGTGACGGCTCCAACGATTTTTCGTTCGTGTTGATGTCTGATGTTGCCGCTGGCACCGTCATTTACTTTACCGACGCAGGTACAAGCAGCGGCAGCAATCAGTTTCTCGACAATGGGATTGATGGGGTAAAGGCCTGGACGGCCTCTGTGGACTATGCGGCCGGGACCGTTGTGAATTCGGTGACAGGCCCGCATGTTAGTGAGTTTGCCGACCCGTTCATTTTGGGCGATTTCTCGCTGTTTGGGGCATTGAACCTGGCTGGCAAGGTTGCTGGTGGTGATCAATTGTTCGCCTTTCAGGCAACCGGGACGGAGTTGGCACCTGGGGTCATTGAGGCGGATTCCGTCAATTTTCTGTTTGCGATTCAATCCAATTCGACCAATTTTCAAGGCTCTTCGAGCGATGGTGGAGCCTCGGACGGAGACCCCAGCGATCCTAACCAGTCCGGCGTGCCGCTGGGGCTGACCGAGGGCGATACCGCGCTGGCCCTGGGGGCTGGTTCGGATCCCGAAGATCCGACAGGTAACCTGGTCTATTCCGGTCCGACCACAGGAACCCGTGCAGGTTTGTTGGCCGCAATTGCGGACGAGTCGAACTGGACCAAATCCGATACACCGCAGACCCAGCTGACAGCCGCATTTACTATTACGGACGCGGCTGCGAATGCCGATCCGGTGGTCAGCATTCCCGCGGTGATCCCGACCACGGCGCATCATTTTGAAACGGATGAAGACACCGTTGTGAACGTGACGGGGGTGTCCGTTTCTGATGCCGAAGGCGACGCAGTCACGGTGATCCTGACGGCAGATGGCACCATCACCGTCGCCAATTCGGGGACCGTGACAGACAATGGATCAAGCAGCGTAACGGTGAGCGGCAGTGTCGCAGATGTGAATACGGCACTGGCCGGTTTAACCTATCTGCCATCATTCGAATTCAGCGGTGACGAAGTCATCACCATCAAGGCGTTTGATGATCTTCTGTCCTTTACGCAGGAACGTATCACTGTTCAGGTGGCACCGGTCGATGATCCGACCACGATTGGTGATGTCCCGGCAACGGCCGGATTCACCTCGGCTGAACTGTTGTCCGGTGCGCAATTGCTTTTCGGGGACGTCAGCGGCGACGTCCCGGTTGCAACGGTCACAGACCCTGACACGATCCTCTTTGGGGGCGGTCGTATCGAGGTTACCTATTCCAGTGGCGGAGTGCCAAGCGATCAGCTTTCGGTGCGAGATGTGAGTTTTATTGTTCCGGGAACAACCACCAGACTCGGAATTGAAATTGTCGAGCCTGTTCAGCCGACCCCACCCGCAGCTCAGTTGCCGACTGAGATTTTCAGCACTGTCAGCTTCGGTCCAGACTCGGAGGGCCGGGCCAAAATCGGCGAAATTCGCGTTGGCAACGATGGTAGCAATGGATCATCTCTGATTATTGATTTGGTTGGCACAGTTCATGCTGCTGCTATCGAAGACATTTTGCTGGCTTTGGAATTCGGCAGCACGATGCCAGGGGCAGGCACCCGAACAATCGACATCACGGTGTACGATGCCGCCGACAATGCGTCCAACACAACCAGCACGGATGTTTCGATTACTGTCGCCAATGCTGTCCCGGTTCTGGATGGGCTTGAATCAGTCGTGGAACTGGACGTTGCCACCCTGGGAACACCGCAGCATTTCATCGATACGGCGCTGGACGTCATTGATCCGGATTCGAACGATTTCGACGGCGGGTCGGTGCGCATCGAATTCACCAGCCTGCGCGATGGCGAAGGCGATTTCCTGGTTGGCGACGAATTCTTTGGTATTGCCGATTTGGGCGATATCACCGTGGTCGGGACTGCCGTGTTCCATCTGGGCAATCAGATCGGCACCATTACCGGTGACGGAACAGGCGGAGCGCCCTTTGTCGTCGACCTGGCAGGAGCGAACGCAACCCCGGATGCTGTCGAGGCGCTGATCGAGGCGCTGACCTATACCAATATCGCAGGCACGCCTGAAACAACACGTGGCGTTGATCTGACAGTATCCGATGGAGATGGCGGTACAACCGATCCCCAGTCCTTCCGGATCGAAGCCATTACCCCGCCGCCGCCGCCGCCGCCAGCCGACTTTACCATCACCTATACTGAAAACGACCCGATCCAGGTGATCGACGATGAAGCCCAGATTTCGGTGCCGACCTTTACGCCGAATGATTTTGTCAACCTGACGGTCACGATCACGGGTGGCGGTGTAACAACCGAAGACGTGTTGACAGCGGCCTCGGGCGTTTCAGGTGTAACACCAGTTTATAGTGGCTCGACAATAACAGGTGTAAGCGTTTCTGTCGGAGGCGCATCAGTATTTTTTAGTGCCTCGGGTGGGTCCAATGGCAATCCACTGGTTCTTGTCCCGCAAGTTGGTGGGTTTTTTGGCACTTTGGGCGGAACAGTCGAACACGTCCAATTGCTCAGTCAGGCCCTTGGCTATGTGAACACCAGCGACGATCCGACCGATGCGAACCGGACAGTTACCGTTGATCTCGACACCGGGGCAGGTGCTGTGACCTTGAACACGTTCACGGTTGACGTTGACCCGGTGGCCGATGCCCCGGTTATTTCGGATCTGGCGACGCAGGTTGATCTGCTTTTCGCCAATGTTTCCGGGACCTCTGCGTTCATCGATACATCGATCACCGTCACCGATGCTGACACAACCAATTTCAACGGTAGCAAGCTGACCGTTGAACATACCGGGGCGGCCCAGGCAGGCGATCAGCTGACCGTCGAAGATCAGGGTGCAGTCACTGTAGCGGGGTCAACGATTTCCCATACGGGTACTGCTGTTGCCACAATCACCGGCGGCAGCAATGGATCGGCGCTTGTCATTGATTTCACCGGAGCAACGGTCACGCTTGCAATGGTCGATGAGATCATGGAAGCCATTTCGTTTGAGACAACCGATCTCGATCCCGCGCTATCACGGACCCTCCGGTATACGCTTGAAAATGCCGAGGCTGGAACCGCCACGTCGGCACCAGTAACAATCAACATCACCGGGCCCGGTGCCAACCAACCACCTGAAATTGCCATCCCGGATCCGATATTTGGCGTGAACCGCAGCGATCTTTTGGACACGCCACAGGCCGTTTTTGCCTCTGTTTCAGTCACGGACAGCGATTCAGCGGACTTTGTCGGCGGTTCGCTGACGATTTCTTATGTCGAGTCTCGCGTGCGGACAGAGAACCAGCTGAGCATTGTGGGCCCGACGTTTTTTCTCATCGGGAATCAGCTGGGTCACAGCACAATGGGTAGGGTCGGGACAATTGTCAGCGATGGCAGCGATGGATCGCCGCTGCAGATCAGCTTTAACACCCCTTTTTTGGTAACGCCATCGATTGTTGACGAGCTTCTGGACGCCATCCGGTATCAGAATACCTCTCTGACTCCCGAAGCAAGTGTGGATCTGCTGGTCCAGATCAGCGATGGAGACGGGGAAACGTCGCTCCCGGCGCAGGTAAGAGTTGATATCACTTTCGATGCAGTCGCGGTCGATGACACTGTCGCTGGCACCGAAGATACTCAAACGGTCATCTCCTTTGCCGACCTACTTGCAAATGACCCTGATGCGGACCCAGATGCCACCGTGACCGGTGTATCCGGGGCTGTAAACGGAACTGTGGCCATCTTTGGTGATACCGTCAGGTTCGACCCAACCGCTGATTTTTCCGGTGACGCATCCTTTACCTATGAAATCAGCAATGGCCAGTCCACTGATCAGGCCACTGTTACGGTGTCTGTTGCTGCGGTCAATGACGCCCCGACGGCGGTGACGCTGACGCAGACGCTGAGCGACATTGACGAGAATTCGGACACCAGCAGCCGGATCCAGGTGGCGACGATTGCGGTGACGGATGATGCGCTGGGGGTCAATGACCTGGGGCTGAGCGGCGCGGATGCGGCCGAGTTTGAGATCGACGGCGGGGTTCTGTACCTGCGGGCGGGCACCACGCTGAACTTTGAGGATCAGGACCAGTTCGACGTGACGGTGACGGTGGATGACACCAGCGTCGGCGCAACACCGGATGCCCAGGCCAGCCTGAGCGTCGCGGTCAACGATGTGAACGAAGCGCCGACGGCGGTGACGCTGACGCAGACGCTGAGCGACATTGACGAGAATTCGGACACCAGCAGCCGGATCCAGGTGGCGACGATTGCGGTGACGGATGATGCGCTGGGGGTCAATGACCTGGGGCTGAGCGGCGCGGATGCGGCCGAGTTTGAGATCGACGGCGGGGTTCTGTACCTGCGGGCGGGCACCACGCTGAACTTTGAGGATCAGGACCAGTTCGACGTGACGGTGACGGTGGATGACACCAGCGTCGGCGCAACACCGGATGCCCAGGCCAGCCTGAGCGTCGCGGTCAACGATGTGAACGAAGCGCCGACGGCGGTGACGCTGACGCAGACGCTGAGCGACATTGACGAGAATTCGGACACCAGCAGCCGGATCCAGGTGGCGACGATTGCGGTGACGGATGATGCGCTGGGGGTCAATGATCTGGGGCTGAGCGGCGCGGATGCGGCCGAGTTTGAGATCGACGGCGGGGTTCTGTACCTGCGGGCGGGCACCACGCTGAACTTTGAGGATCAGGACCAGTTCGACGTGACGGTGACGGTGGATGACACCAGCGTCGGCGCAACGCCGGATGCCCAGGCCAGCCTGAGCGTCGCGGTCAACGATGTGAACGAAGCGCCAACGGCGGTGACGCTGACGCAGACGCTGAGCGACATTGACGAGAATTCGGACACCAGCAGCCGGATCCAGGTGGCGACGATTGCGGTGACGGATGATGCGCTGGGGGTCAATGACCTGGGGCTGAGCGGCGCGGATGCGGCCGAATTCGAGATCGACGGCGGGGTTCTGTACCTGCGGGCGGGCACCACGCTGAACTTTGAGGATCAGGACCAGTTCGACGTGACGGTGACGGTGGATGACACCAGCGTCGGCGCAACGCCGGATGCCCAGGCCAGCCTGAGCGTCGCGGTCAACGATGTGAACGAAGCGCCAACGGCGGTGACGCTGACGCAGACGCTGAGCGACATTGACGAGAATTCGGACACCAGCAGCCGGATCCAGGTGGCGACGATTGCGGTGACGGATGATGCGCTGGGGGTCAATGACCTGGGGCTGAGCGGCGCGGATGCGGCCGAATTCGAGATCGACGGCGGGGTTCTGTACCTGCGGGCGGGCACCACGCTGAACTTTGAGGATCAGGACCAGTTCGACGTGACGGTGACGGTGGATGACACCAGCGTCGGCGCAACGCCGGATGCCCAGGCCAGCCTGAGCGTCGCGGTCAATGATGTGAACGAAGCGCCGACGGCGGTGACGCTGACGCAGACGCTGAGCGACATTGACGAGAATTCGGACACCAGCAGCCGGATCCAGGTGGCGACGATTGCGGTGACGGATGATGCGCTGGGGGTCAATGACCTGGGGCTGAGCGGCGCGGATGCGGCCGAGTTTGAGATCGACGGCGGGGTTCTGTACCTGCGGGCGGGCACCACGCTGAACTTTGAGGATCAGGACCAGTTCGACGTGACGGTGACGGTGGATGACACCAGCGTCGGCGCAACACCGGATGCCCAGGCCAGCCTGAGCGTCGCGGTCAACGATGTGAACGAAGCGCCGACGGCGGTGACGCTGACGCAGACGCTGAGCGACATTGACGAGAATTCGGACACCAGCAGCCGGATCCAGGTGGCGACGATTGCGGTGACGGATGATGCGCTGGGGGTCAATGACCTGGGGCTGAGCGGCGCGGATGCGGCCGAATTCGAGATCGACGGCGGGGTTCTGTACCTGCGGGCGGGCACCACGCTGAACTTTGAGGATCAGGACCAGTTCGACGTGACGGTGACGGTGGATGACACCAGCGTCGGCGCAACGCCGGATGCCCAGGCCAGCCTGAGCGTCGCGGTCAACGATGTGAACGAAGCGCCAACGGCGGTGACGCTGACGCAGACGCTGAGCGACATTGACGAGAATTCGGACACCAGCAGCCGGATCCAGGTGGCGACGATTGCGGTGACGGATGATGCGCTGGGGGTCAATGACCTGGGGCTGAGCGGCGCGGATGCGGCCGAGTTTGAGATCGACGGCGGGGTTCTGTACCTGCGGGCGGGCACCACGCTGAACTTTGAGGATCAGGACCAGTTCGACGTGACGGTGACGGTGGATGACACCAGCGTCGGCGCAACACCGGATGCCCAGGCCAGCCTGAGCGTCGCGGTCAACGATGTGAACGAAGCGCCGACGGCGGTGACGCTGACGCAGACGCTGAGCGACATTGACGAGAATTCGGACACCAGCAGCCGGATCCAGGTGGCGACGATTGCGGTGACGGATGATGCGCTGGGGGTCAATGACCTGGGGCTGAGCGGCGCGGATGCGGCCGAGTTTGAGATCGACGGCGGGGTTCTGTACCTGCGGGCGGGCACCACGCTGAACTTTGAGGATCAGGACCAGTTCGACGTGACGGTGACGGTGGATGACACCAGCGTCGGCGCAACACCGGATGCCCAGGCCAGCCTGAGCGTCGCGGTCAACGATGTGAACGAAGCGCCGACGGCGGTGACGCTGACGCAGACGCTGAGCGACATTGACGAGAATTCGGACACCAGCAGCCGGATCCAGGTGGCGACGATTGCGGTGACGGATGATGCGCTGGGGGTCAATGATCTGGGGCTGAGCGGCGCGGATGCGGCCGAGTTTGAGATCGACGGCGGGGTTCTGTACCTGCGGGCGGGCACCACGCTGAACTTTGAGGATCAGGACCAGTTCGACGTGACGGTGACGGTGGATGACACCAGCGTCGGCGCAACGCCGGATGCCCAGGCCAGCCTGAGCGTCGCGGTCAACGATGTGAACGAAGCGCCAACGGCGGTGACGCTGACGCAGACGCTGAGCGACATTGACGAGAATTCGGACACCAGCAGCCGGATCCAGGTGGCGACGATTGCGGTGACGGATGATGCGCTGGGGGTCAATGACCTGGGGCTGAGCGGCGCGGATGCGGCCGAATTCGAGATCGACGGCGGGGTTCTGTACCTGCGGGCGGGCACCACGCTGAACTTTGAGGATCAGGACCAGTTCGACGTGACGGTGACGGTGGATGACACCAGCGTCGGCGCAACGCCGGATGCCCAGGCCAGCCTGAGCGTCGCGGTCAACGATGTGAACGAAGCGCCAACGGCGGTGACGCTGACGCAGACGCTGAGCGACATTGACGAGAATTCGGACACCAGCAGCCGGATCCAGGTGGCGACGATTGCGGTGACGGATGATGCGCTGGGGGTCAATGACCTGGGGCTGAGCGGCGCGGATGCGGCCGAATTCGAGATCGACGGCGGGGTTCTGTACCTGCGGGCGGGCACCACGCTGAACTTTGAGGATCAGGACCAGTTCGACGTGACGGTGACGGTGGATGACACCAGCGTCGGCGCAACGCCGGATGCCCAGGCCAGCCTGAGCGTCGCGGTCAACGATGTGAACGAAGCGCCAACGGCGGTGACGCTGACGCAGACGCTGAGCGACATTGACGAGAATTCGGACACCAGCAGCCGGATCCAGGTGGCGACGATTGCGGTGACGGATGATGCGCTGGGGGTCAATGACCTGGGGCTGAGCGGCGCGGATGCGGCCGAATTCGAGATCGACGGCGGGGTTCTGTACCTGCGGGCGGGCACCACGCTGAACTTTGAGGATCAGGACCAGTTCGACGTGACGGTGACGGTGGATGACACCAGCGTCGGCGCAACGCCGGATGCCCAGGCCAGCCTGAGCGTCGCGGTCAACGATGTGAACGAAGCGCCAACGGCGGTGACGCTGACGCAGACGCTGAGCGACATTGACGAGAATTCGGACACCAGCAGCCGGATCCAGGTGGCGACGATTGCGGTGACGGATGATGCGCTGGGGGTCAATGACCTGGGGCTGAGCGGCGCGGATGCGGCCGAATTCGAGATCGACGGCGGGGTTCTGTACCTGCGGGCGGGCACCACGCTGAACTTTGAGGATCAGGACCAGTTCGACGTGACGGTGACGGTGGATGACACCAGCGTCGGCGCAACGCCGGATGCCCAGGCCAGCCTGAGCGTCGCGGTCAATGATGTGAACGAAGCGCCGACGGCGGTGACGCTGACGCAGACGCTGAGCGACATTGACGAGAATTCGGACACCAGCAGCCGGATCCAGGTGGCGACGATTGCGGTGACGGATGATGCGCTGGGGGTCAATGACCTGGGGCTGAGCGGCGCGGATGCGGCCGAGTTTGAGATCGACGGCGGGGTTCTGTACCTGCGGGCGGGCACCACGCTGAACTTTGAGGATCAGGACCAGTTCGACGTGACGGTGACGGTGGATGACACCAGCGTCGGCGCAACACCGGATGCCCAGGCCAGCCTGAGCGTCGCGGTCAACGATGTGAACGAAGCGCCGACGGCGGTGACGCTGACGCAGACGCTGAGCGACATTGACGAGAATTCGGACACCAGCAGCCGGATCCAGGTGGCGACGATTGCGGTGACGGATGATGCGCTGGGGGTCAATGATCTGGGGCTGAGCGGCGCGGATGCGGCCGAATTCGAGATCGACGGCGGGGTTCTGTACCTGCGGGCGGGCACCACGCTGAACTTTGAGGATCAGGACCAGTTCGACGTGACGGTGACGGTGGATGACACCAGCGTCGGCGCAACGCCGGATGCCCAGGCCAGCCTGAGCGTCGCGGTCAACGATGTGAACGAAGCGCCAACGGCGGTGACGCTGACGCAGACGCTGAGCGACATTGACGAGAATTCGGACACCAGCAGCCGGATCCAGGTGGCGACGATTGCGGTGACGGATGATGCGCTGGGGGTCAATGACCTGGGGCTGAGCGGCGCGGATGCGGCCGAATTCGAGATCGACGGCGGGGTTCTGTACCTGCGGGCGGGCACCACGCTGAACTTTGAGGATCAGGACCAGTTCGACGTGACGGTGACGGTGGATGACACCAGCGTCGGCGCAACGCCGGATGCCCAGGCCAGCCTGAGCGTCGCGGTCAATGATGTGAACGAAGCGCCGACGGCGGTGACGCTGACGCAGACGCTGAGCGACATTGACGAGAATTCGGACACCAGCAGCCGGATCCAGGTGGCGACGATTGCGGTGACGGATGATGCGCTGGGGGTCAATGACCTGGGGCTGAGCGGCGCGGATGCGGCCGAGTTTGAGATCGACGGCGGGGTTCTGTACCTGCGGGCGGGCACCACGCTGAACTTTGAGGATCAGGACCAGTTCGACGTGACGGTGACGGTGGATGACACCAGCGTCGGCGCAACGCCGGATGCCCAGGCCAGCCTGAGCGTCGCGGTCAACGATGTGAACGAAGCGCCAACGGCGGTGACGCTGACGCAGACGCTGAGCGACATTGACGAGAATTCGGACACCAGCAGCCGGATCCAGGTGGCGACGATTGCGGTGACGGATGATGCGCTGGGGGTCAATGACCTGGGGCTGAGCGGCGCGGATGCGGCCGAATTCGAGATCGACGGCGGGGTTCTGTACCTGCGGGCGGGCACCACGCTGAACTTTGAGGATCAGGACCAGTTCGACGTGACGGTGACGGTGGATGACACCAGCGTCGGCGCAACGCCGGATGCCCAGGCCAGCCTGAGCGTTTCGGTCAATGATGTGAACGAAGCGCCGACGGCGGTGACGCTGACGCAGACGCTGAGCGACATTGACGAGAATTCGGACACCAGCAGCCGGATCCAGGTGGCGACGATTGCGGTGACGGATGATGCGCTGGGGGTCAATGATCTGGGGCTGAGCGGCGCGGATGCGGCCGAGTTTGAGATCGACGGCGGGGTTCTGTACCTGCGGGCGGGCACCACGCTGAACTTTGAGGATCAGGACCAGTTCGACGTGACGGTGACGGTGGATGACACCAGCGTCGGCGCAACGCCGGATGCCCAGGCCAGCCTGAGCGTCGCGGTCAACGATGTGAACGAAGCGCCAAGCGGCTCTGTAGCCCTAACAGGGGTTGAAGCGGAAACATTTGTTCTGACCGCTGACGTGTCCGCCATTGAGGATCCCGAAGGGATTCTTGCTGGAAGCTTTGTTTATACCTGGTTCCGTGATCTGGTGGCGATTGCGGGAGCGACAGAGCAAACATACACCCTGACCGAGGCAGACGTCGGATCGGAGATTTCGGTATCCGTGACCTTTACCGATTTGCTTGGCAAATCAGAGACTGGCGGGACCGCGGAGACGGATGCCATTACGGCGACCAATCAACTTTTGACCGGAACGCCGGACATGGACACCCTGACCGGCGGCGGCGGGGACGATACAGTTCTTGGCCTGGGCGAAAACGATCGGCTCTCAGGTTCCGGTGGCAATGACAGTATCGAAGGCGGTTCTGGAAATGATCTCATTGATGGTGACACGGGCCGCGATACCCTGGAGGGCGGTGATGGCGCAGACATCCTGCGCGGAGGCGAGGGCAATGACGAATTGGACGGTGGCACCGGATCTGACAGGATAAATGCCGGGGCGGGAGATGATTTTGTATTCTCGTTCTCGTCCAGTTCGGCGGACAGCGATCTTATCTTTGCAGGGTCAGGGGACGACACGGTGGTGTCTGGAAACGGACAAGACACGGTCTTTGGTATGGAAGGCGATGATCTGATTTCCGGAGGCGGCGGATCTGATTTCCTGGTGGGTCAAGACGGTGATGACGTTCTGAGCGGCGGTGCCAATCAGGATATTCTGTTCGGTGGCGATGGTGACGACTTCCTGAACGGTGGGTTTGCACACGATCTGCTGCATGGCGGAAGCGGCGCGGATCGGTTCTTTAGGTTCGATGGTCTGGGCCATGGTACGGATTGGATCGCTGACTATGACGCCAGCGAAGGCGACCTCTTGGTCTTTGCTGGACCTGCGGCCACAGCATCAGACTTTACCGTATTCTTTACAAATGCGGTTGATGATCTGGGCATTCTCTCCGGCGATGACGCGATCGAGGAGGCATTCGTGCTCTACAATCCTACGGGTCAAAGGATCTTTACCCTGGTCGATGGAGCCAGCCAAACAGAGTTGATCTTGCGCGTTGCGACGACCGGAGAAGAATTCGATCTGTTGGCCTAATGCGATCTCGGGCTGCGTGCTCTTTGGGCGCGCAGCCTTTTATGGCTGTATGAATATCGAAGATCGACTGACCTGGGTTTGAAACCCGGTTTTGCGATTTTGACGCTGCTGTCAGGATGCTGGTTCCTGAGGCGACCGAATGCGTACATCCCGCCTCTGTCGCACTTGGTGGTACCATATTGCAGAGTATCATCCTGGCCTGGTGATCAAACCACCGTCCATGCCGACGCGCCAAAAAGTTCCCTGTCGTGGTGATGGTGCCGTTGGGAGGATCAGATTGCTTTGGCAGATTGACGGCGGTGCCCGAGACACCTGATCGAGAAAGACGCCCGCAATCGAGAAGACATGAGGAGGCGTTCGTGTCGTTTCAGCCCACCAAGCGGCAGGCTCAGGCAGCGGTTACTTTACGTTAACATTTTCTATCTTTTTGTGCATTCTGTGTTAATGTTTTGGAAAGTCGGACAAAGATTGAGTTGGTCATAGTAGACTAAGTGCGGCTGATTTTGATGTCCGAGATTTTCGAATTTTTTTGCTGCCACAAGGAGTTGAATGCAATGGTTGACCCGAGCCTGTTTACACCCGTCACCGATAACACGCTGCTGCCATTTGGAGGGACTCTGCTTGCGCAGGGGGATGACAACGAAGAAGGCCCATTTGACATTACTGCCATCTTCGAGTCCGGTTTTGTTTTTGGAAGTCAGACCTTTACGGAAATGTTTGTCGGAACAAACGGCGGGGTAACATTCAACGCCGCCAACCCGCAGGTGTCCTTTAGCAATACCTTTCTTAATAATCCGTTCTCGATCGCACCGTTCAACGATGACATGGATACCAGAACATTCCCGGCTGGGGCCAATCCGGGGGTGTATTTTGACACCAATCCAGACCGCGATTCCATTGTCGTAACGTGGAACAATATTGGACGGTTCTCCAACAACGTCACGACGCCGAATACGTTCCAGTTGGAGATCATGGATCTGGGCGACAATGATGCCGAATTGATCTTCCGCCATTTTGACATCCAGGGCAGCAACGGTGCCTTCCACATGGGTGCGGTGACTGACAACGGGTTGCCAGTCTACCTGAGCGGCGGTGCTGCGGGCGACCAACTGGGTACGGCTGCGGACCTGGAAACGCTGGTGGGCAATACCGGTGTGGCCGGTGTTTGGCAGATGCGCGTGATTGACGGCGAATTGCAACCCGCTGATTTCGGCGGCGAAGTTTTGACCGGCAACGCCAACGGCAACACGATCAATGGGTCGAACCTGAACGATCTGATTTCTGGCGGCGGTGGCAATGACACAATCTTTGGTTTGGATGGCATTGATACACTGAACGGGGATGACGACAACGACTCCATCGAAGGGGGCGATGACGGCGACCTGATCAACGGCAACGACGGCAATGACACCCTGCGCGGTGGCAATGACAATGACCGCATTTTTGGCGGCCTCGGCGATGACGAACTGTACGGCGAAGGATCGTCAAGCGGTGGCGCAAACGAATTGGAAGGTGGTGCCGGAGCGGATGCGTTGTTTGGCGCAGGTGGCACATCCATTGCTTCCTATACCACATCTGCAACCGGGTTGCGGGTTGACCTTAGCAACACCTCCTCGAACACAGGCGATGCAGCGGGCGATACATATTCGTCCATAAGCCAGGTGCGTGGTTCTGATTTTTCAGACGCCTTGGTCGGCAACAGCAGCAGCAATATTCTATTTGGCGGCGGCGGAAATGACAGCCTGACCGGGAACAATGGCAATGACCGCCTCGAAGGCCAGGATGGCGACGATCTGCTCAGCGGTGGATCGGGCAATGACTCGCTGGTTGGCGGTGCAGGTGCGGACAACTTGATCGGTGGTGCCAATACTGACTATGCGGACTATCGTGACGCAAGCACAGCCGTGCTCGCCGACTTGCAGGACAATTCCGGCAACACCGGTGATGCAGCCGGTGATGTCTATTCCGAAGTCGAGGGCCTGTTGGGTAGCAAGTTCGATGATACGCTTCGCGGTGACACCGGAGCGAATGATCTGCGCGGCGAGGACGGCAACGATGAACTGATCGGACGCGATGGCAACGATGCCCTGCGGGGTGGTGATCAGGACGACCTCCTGAACGGCGGTCTTGGCGGAGACAATCTGTTTGGAGACAGCGGGTTGGATACAGCCTCTTACGCCGACGCAACAACCGGTGTTCGGGCGGACCTTGCCAACTCTGGGACCAATACCGAAGAAGCAGCCGGCGATACCTATAGCAGCATTGAAAACCTGCTGGGGTCGGCGTTTGGCGATACGTTGCGGGGCAACAGTTCTGACAACCATATCGACGGCGGTGAGGGCAACGACTCGCTCTATGGCCAGAACGGAGAAGATACGCTGCGTGGCGGTTTGGGCGAAGACACGCTGTCTGGCGGCAGCGGTTCGGATACGGCCGATTACTCTCAATCAACCGCTGGGCTTCAGGTGGATCTCAGCGATTCATCCAGGAACACTGGCGAAGCCCGTGGCGACACGTTCTCCAGCATCGAAAATCTGATGGGTTCGGGCTTTAATGATACGCTCGTCGGAAACAGCAGCTCCAACAGCCTGTTTGGGATGGGCGGAGATGACATGCTGATTGGCGGTGGTGGCACTGACAACTTTGATGGTGGCGAAGGCAACGATACGGCGACCTTTGAAGGTGGTGGTTTTGTGGTCATCGACCTCGAAGACAGCACTGCAAACGGCGGCGATGCGTCGGGCAGCACCTTTACCGGCGTTGAAAACCTGATCGGTACCAGCAATTCGGACGATCTGCTGGGTGATAGCGAAAACAACCTGTTGTCGGGTTTGGACGGGGTTGACCGTCTCGAAGGTCGTGGTGGCGATGACACCCTGAACGGTGGCGGCGGTAATGATACGCTGACCGGCGGTGATGGTGCCGATACCATCGTCATCGAAATGGGCATGGGCAATGACACCGTGACCGATTTTGTGGTCGGACAGGACAGCCTGGATTACTCGAGCCTGACCAGCGAAGAGCGGGATGCCGTGACCTTTTCGGCGTCCGGTAGTGGCGACCGGGTTGTCACTCTCAGCGATGGGTCGACCCTGACCATGACCGGTGTGGCGCGCAATACCCCAGCAACGGGTGAGCCAACCATTTCTGGTGATGCCACACAGGGCGGAACGTTGACCGCTGATGCGTCTGCAGTTGCGGATCCGGATGGTCTGGGTACCCTCTCGATGCAATGGCAGCGCGGTGGGGTGGATATTCCCGGGGCAACGGGTGGCACCTATGTTCTGACCCAGGACGATGTGGGGGAAACCATCACAGTTGTCGTCAGCTTTACCGACGGGTTCGGAACGGACGAATCCAGAACCAGCGCGCCGACGTCGGCTGTTGCGGATGTGAATGATGCGCCGGTTGGAGCGGTTGTGATCAGCGGCACGGCCGAGCAGGGGGGGACGCTGACGGCGGATCCTTCTGGTGTGAGCGATGCGGATGGGATCAATGCGGCGACCCTGTCGGGTCAATGGTTGCGCGATGGTGTCGCGGTGGCTGGTGCGACGTCGACGACCTATGCGCTGACGCAGGCCGATGTGGGGGCGCAGATGTCGTACCGCTTTGGCTATACCGACAATGCGGGCACGGCTGAAACCGTGACCAGCGCGGCGACGGTTGCGGTGGCCAATGTCAACGATCTGCCAACCGGGGCCGTGACGATTTCGGGTGGCACCAAAAGCGGCGATACGCTCACTGCGGATACGTCGGGGGTTGCGGATGCCGACGGGATCAACGAATCGACCGAAGCCGGACAATGGCTGCGGGATGGCACCCCGATTGCGGGTGCCACCAATGAAACCTACACCCTGACATCCGACGATGTGGGCCGCCAGATTTCGGTTGTGTTCACCTATACGGACACCTTTGGAACGGATGAAAGCGTCACCAGCGCTGCCACAGGTCCGATCACGCCAGGCGCGTTGAACCTGACGGGGACACCGGGGCGCGATGTTCTGATCGGGGCCGAAGGCAACGACACGATCACCGGTCTGGGCGACAACGACCGTCTGGTCGGGAACGCCGGCAATGACATCATCAACGGGGGCGATGGCGCCGATACGCTGAACGGTGGCGAAGGCAATGACACCATTCAGGGCGGGGCCACGGATGCTGACCTGCGCGATGTGGTCTTTGCCGGAGCGGGCGATGACAGCGTGGACGCGGGCGCGGGCAACGACCAGGTGTTTGGTCAGGCGGGCAACGATACCATCGCCGGTGGCGCGGGTGTTGATGACCTGCAGGGTCAGGACGGCGACGACGTGATCACCGGCTCGGCGTTTTCCGATCTGGTGTTTGGCGGTGCGGGCAATGATTTTGTCAATGGCGGCTTTGGCAGCGACCGGATCAATGGCGGCTCTGGCGCGGACAAGTTCTTCCATGCCGGTGTCGAGGGCCACGGATCGGACTGGCTGCAGGATTACCTGTCCACCGAAGGCGACGTGCTGTTTTGGGGCGGTGTCCCCGCCACGGCGGGCGACTTCCAGGTCAACCTGGCCCATACCGCCAATGACGTGGGCGAACGGTCGGGCGATGACACGGTGCAAGAGGCGTTCGTGATCTACAAACCCACCGAACAGATCATCTGGGCGCTGGTCGATGGCGGCGGTCAGAGCGCGATCAACATCCAGATCGGCACGGACACATTCGATCTGTTGATCTGAGGATGTAACCTGCTGCGTCCGACCGATCAGGTCACAGTACAGGGGGCCGTTCCGGCCCCCTGTCTTCACTACCACCCCTCCACAGCCGTATGAGCCGATTGGGCCAGAGTGCCGTGGGAAGGCCCTTCCCAGAGAGAGCCAACGTCCGGATCCAGGCCAGAACCCGTCAGCAGGGTGCAGGTTTTGAGATCGGATGCGGATGGTTTCCGATTTTCCCACACTTTGTGATCGCCAAAATCGGCCTAGAGCCTGCCGTAGCGGGTTATGGTTTTATGCCGCGTCGCACCCATTGCCCAACAGGCGGATCGCAAGCCATTGTCCCGAGAAGAGGCCAATGGGAAATGTCGGTGCACCAAACGTGGTTTGGAGGTGCAATACAGCGCCGATTCCCGGATTTTTAGCTCTGTCATAGTGAGTGTGTCGCCCTGACGGATCATTTGGTGACTTCAGCCGATTAGAAGGGCGGCATGACGAAATCGGTGACCTAACACTACCGCCCGCCCGCCTGGTCCAAAAACAATGGTTCTCTGTCGATGTGGCTGTCGGCATATGGGCAGGCCAGCCCCGAGACCGCCGGCGGGTCCGATGACATTCGCCCGAGCTGTCGCACACCATCCAGCGAGACGTTAACGACATTGCCCTATCCTTCGGACTATCGGTAGTGGCCGAAAGGGGGCTTGGCCGCTAGAGCTCCTTTGCGTGCCGATGCCCTTTGACGGCGTGCTCAAAAAACGGTGGAGCGGAGATCGCACCCGACGTTGCGCCAAAGCAGATAGCGGACGTAACCTGAGCCGGGTAGCCCACGAAATCCAGACCCGCAACGCCCGGATGATCCTATCTTTGGGTTTTGCACGGTCGGGATCCCCCGTTTGAATTGAGCGCCATTGGGAAAGAGGAAATCGCCGCTTGGCTGTCGGTTCTGTCTCACGGACGGGTAACAGCGTTAGGTAAATCCAGCGGCGGCCAAGGGGTCGATTTTTGCGATAGAGGTAGAAAAATAAAAAATTTGAAAGCTGCCTCAATATCTCCGTCAGGGAGAAAAACTCGAATTATCTTAATTCAGCGACCGAAATAATTGCCAAGAGGGACACTGTGAGCAATAGTAAGGGTATTATTTGATTCATTTTGGAGTTGAGGCATGTCCGCCCAATATTTCGAGAATGAAAACCTGCAAGATAAGCAGGTATGGGTTGGTTTGTTCGACCAAATCGCGGCGCGTGTGGGTGCATCTGGTGTTTGCCTTTTTCGCCTTGACCGTACAGATATACTCAAATGTCGAAAATACAATCAAGCTGTTCCACACGATACGAAAGAGATCGTTTTACAGATACTACAGCATCACCAAAAAACTCTGGCAGAAGAGTTCGAGCGCAGCACATTGGTATGGTTGAACCAACTTGTCGCCAGGGACAGAAAACTTCAGGATTTTATTGATGCGTCGTCGGTTTTTCCCGAAGAAGATGGTTCCTTGGTGTTTATGTCGGTCGAGCTTGAAGAACTGCCTTTAGTAGTTGGAATCTTCATGACAGACATTGACAGGCCAGACGCGCAAGCCAGTCTTCTTTCGGCACGTCAAGAGATCGCGACCATCGTAGAAGCGGAAGTCCTTACCCAAAAAACGGCGGCACGGCGCGACTTTGATGAAAAGGCGCGCCATTTTGATGATCTGAAAGTTGGCATTGTCGGGGTGAATGCTGGGGGCACGAATAGTGTCATGAATTCATTTGCAGAGAAAATTATTATCGATGAGGGGCTTGGCGTGGAAGACTTGCCTGACTTCTTGACGTCAAGCTCAAAAACGCCTCCCACATCTACAGGGCATAGCTTTGACAATCCAAAACCTGGCGTCACCTCTGTCTATCGGACCGGCGATCTATCGTGGCTCGTGCGGCCCGGGGGCGTATATGATGATCTGACCTCTCCGTTTCAACACATTCTTGTGCTTATGAAGTCGACTTCGCGCCAAAAGGCAGTAGAGGCATTTGGAGAGCAGAATGGACTGTTGAAGTCAGAGGTTCGTGCTGTCGGTGCGCTCTGCGATGGACTTTCAGTTGCTGAAATTTCGGCGACATATGGCATCGCCGAGTCAACCGTGCGCCAGCAATTGAAGTCTGTTTTCCAGAAGTCCGGTCTGCGGTCGCAAACAGGTATCGTGGCAGCTGTTTTACGAACCGTATGTGGTTGAAGTCGCGTGTTATTTAACAGACATCTCTCCACAAAAAGCTGATCCAGATCCATGTATTTGGCGCTGTTGACATGTTTCAGATACCGCTACCGCGCGCTTCACCCCACCATGGCAACCCGTTCTGGTTCACTGCGATCAAGATAGGCTTCTGTTCCCGGAACTGCGGTCGTCGGGGGTTCTGACCGAAGACGCACTGCGAACAGCATGGTTTTTCAATTGCCTGGGGCACGCGGTCGAGATGTGTTTGAAACAGATGATCCTCTCGGAGCGGTGTGAAAACGCAGGAAAGGTTTGAACACCTGGGGCATTTGTTGGGTGAAAAGGCGACCATGCCCTTTCACATTGATTGCAAATCAAAAACTGTCGGGCTGCGGCCCCGCGTACTGGCCATCGCTCCTGGGTGTTTCCTTTGGCAAATATGCACCTGCAACCCGCCTTTTGCTCGTTTTCAATTCTGCACCAATGGAATGAAGAAAGTTAACAATAAGTAAACTCAACCTACCATTTGGGAGTTTGCCGGAAAGGAGAGCTGTGGCAACAATCAATTTGTAGTTCGTAGTGACTGCGTGGCTCCAGATTTTTCTGGGCTGCGTTACTGTCTTATATTCTGATGTTCTGATTATGGTTGCCGGCACTGGTTTGCCTGGTTTCTTTTGGGGGAAATTATGCACGTTCATTTTGTTATTTCGTGTTTTCAAGAACCACATTTAGAGCAAAGCCGACGAAAGCTCATTTAGCTTGGATTCTGAAGTCAACCGATAAACTTATGGATTGATCCATAGGTCACCTTTGCGTCTCAAAAAAACAGTCGTTCCAAATGGGCTCCGAATGTATTCGGAGCAATTGTCGAATTGTGCGCACTCAAAAACTATCCCTGAGGAAGAAAATTCATGGCCGCCCCTGTAATCACTAGCATTGTTCCGTCCATTACAACTCTGGTTGAAGGTGAAACGTCGTTCAGCCTCACGATCCAATTCGACCAAGGTCTTGATTCGGCCGTAACGCCATCAATTTCTCTCGATCCTGCGCTGGCCGCGACGCTAGGGGTACCAACGGGCATTGCGTTTTCCACAACGACAACTGCGGACGACACGGTTGTTGTGACATATGTGGTAACTGACGCGAACCTAGAATTGGCTGACGTGGATGTTTCTGTTTCGGGCGCGCAGAACTTGTCCGCAGAGGTGATTTCTCCGACCGTGATTACAGATGTCTTTTCGGTGGATATGGCCGTTGAAACACCTGCCGCGCCTGATCTGACACCCAGTTCGGATTCCGGCAGCAGCACATCCGACAACATTACGTTTTTCCAAACACCTTCGCTGAATGTGTCTTTGGTTTCTGAAGTCGGGGCAACTGTTCAGTTGCTGCGCAGTCCAGCGGGTGCAGGGACCTATACGCTGGTCGGCAGTGAAACGGTGACATCAGGAAATGCCGGTTCGATCGTTCAGTTCCAGGACAATGGCCAGGTTTTGTCCGATGGTGTTTATGACTATATCACCCGGGTTACTGATGCGGCAGGGAACCAATCCTCGTCTTCCATTCTGTCCGTAACCGTGGACACGCAAGTTGTTGCACCCGGGAACATTCAGATGGTGGCCGCAGACGATTCGGGCTTGTCCAACAGCGATGCGGTAACCAGCGAGGGTGCGCCGGACTTTACCATCGACCTCGGCGCGTCTGCCAAGATTGGTGACGTGATCGAACTGCTGGACAATGGCAGCGTCGTGGCATCGGTGACGTTGACATCGGATGGGGCCCAGACTGTCACCTTCGAAAACGTCCCATTGAACGAGGCGGCACATGTGATGACCGCCCGCGCCAGCGACACAACCGGCAATTCGGCGGTTGGAATTGCATCTCTTGACGTTGTGATCGATCAATCCAACCCGGACACACCCACCTTGTCCGTTCCGGGAAGCGAAACCACGACTTCGGATATTGCTATTTCGCTCAATGGATTGACGGGAGGCGTCGCTAGCGGAACCGTGACCCTCAGCGATGGCTCGGCGAGCGAAACGTATACCTTTACCGACGCGGAAATCTCCGGCGGGTCAGTCGCCCTGACCGAAGAAGACCTGTCGGGCTCTGGTTTGTCCTTGGCTGATGGAACGATCACTGTATCTGCGGTGGTTATGGATTTGGCTGGCAACAGCTCCACAGCAATCAACCAGAGCTTTGTGCTCGATAGCACGGCAGACGAACTGAACGACCTCTCCGTAACCTTCAACGGAACTGCAACAGACGGGTTTATCAACGCGTCGGAGGCAGGGGCCGCTGGGGTCAACATCATTGTTGATGGAATAGACGGCGACATTGTCGGGCCGGTAGATATTGTCCTGACGTCGGACGGTGGCGGAACTGCGACGATCTCGAATGTCACCAACGGGACCCATGCGATTGCGCCTGCGGCGTTGGCCTTGTTGAACGATGGCACCCTGACAGCCACAGTCGTCGTCTCGGATGATGCCAATAACACCAAGACTGTGACCGACAACGCCGTATTGGATACCGGCCTTCCGACTGTCACGGTGACGTCAAGCATCACGGGCACGGCCAACGCGGCTGACGGGGATGTCACTTTTACCATCGAGTTTGACGAAGATGTTTCTGGTTTCGACACGTCTGATGTCACGGTTGCCAACGGCACCAAGGGAAGTTTCACGGCTGTTGACGGCAATACTTACACGTTGGTGGTCACGCCTGATGCAGCGCTCGAAGGCAACGTGACCGTGGATGTCAGCACGAGCGGTGTGGTAGATGCCGCCGGCAACGTCGCAACCGCACCTGCACAATTTGTTCAGGCCGTCGACAATATCGCTCCGTCGATCACGTCGGTTTCGGTCAGCGACGCAACGGTTGGTGGTGATGACGTTTCGGGAACCGTCACTATTGATGTCACTTACGATTCCAATATGGACCAATCGGTGGATCCATCGATTGCATTCTCCTCGCCCGTAGACACGACACTGGGACTGAATGCCGGTATGTCGGGCTGGCTCGACGCGACCACTTATCGTGCGGTCTATGACGTGCTCGACGGTGATGTTGATGTCCAGGATGTCGATTTCACCGTCACGGGGGCGCAAGACCTGGCTGCCAACCCCCAAGCCCTTCAGAGTTTTGACGAGAATATCGATATCGACACGGTGAACCCGACAGTGACGATCTCTGATGATACCAACGGTGTATCCAACAGCACCTCAGGGGACGTCACCTTTACTTTCGAATTCACCGAAGGTGTGACCGGATTCTCTGCATCCAACGTCACGGTGACAAACGGGACAAAAGGTTCGTTTGTGCCAGTGGATAGCAATACTTATACGCTGGTTGTCACGCCTCAGGCGGGTGTTTCAGGGGATATTTCCGTCGAGTTGAATACGGCCGGTGTGGTCGATGCCCAGCAGAATGTTGCTGTAACTCCAGCGGTTTATACTCAGCCGATTGATACGGTTGTGCCCACCGTGACGGGCATCAGCGTGACTCCGTCTTCTGTGAACGAAGACACGGCTTCGATTGACATCGTTGTGACCTTTAGCGAGGCGATGGATCAAGCGGGTGGGCAAGAGCCTGTGGTTTCCCTGTCACCTGCTCCGGCAGGTCTGAGCCTGGGTGCAGGCGTATGGACGTCTGGCGGCACGGTTTTCACCGTGACGGCAACGCATACCGACAGCGACGAAGCCGTTGCCGATATTGATGTGACCGTCACCGGCGGTCAGGACGTGAATGGCAACGCGCATGTCTCCACCAACGAAGTGGATGCGATCACGGTCGACAGCGTGGCCCCGGTTGCGATGATCACCATGGACAGCGCCGCGCTGAACGCCGGAGCGGACAGTGCCACAGTGACGATCAGCTTTTCCGAGGCCGTGACCGGGCTCGAGATCAGCGACTTTACGGTACCGAATGGCGCGCTGTCTGCGCTGGCCACTGCCGATAATGTGACCTGGACGGCGACCTATACCGCGAACTCTGGTGTGGACAGCGCGACCAACCAGATCGAGCTGACCGCGGGCACGGTTCTGGATGCGGCGGGCAACGACAATGCTGTGGCTTCGGGCCCCAGCTTTGCGATTGATACGGTTGTGCCCACGGTGACGGGCATCAGCGTGACTCCGTCTTCTGTGAACGAAGACACGGCTTCGATTGATATCGTTGTGACCTTTAGCGAGGCGATGGATCAAGCGGGTGGGCAAGAGCCTGTGGTTTCCCTGTCACCAGCTCCGGCGGGTCTGAGCCTGGGTGCAGGCGTATGGACGTCTGGCGGCACGGTTTTCACCGTGACGGCAACGCATACCGACAGCGACGAAGCCGTTTCCGATATTGATGTGACCGTCACCGGCGGTCAGGACGTGAATGGCAACGCGCATGTCTCCACCAACGAAGTGGACGCGATCTCGGTCGATAGTGTGGCCCCGGTTGCGATGATCACCATGGACAGCGCCGCGCTGAACGCCGGAGCGGACAGTGCCACCGTGACGATCAGCTTTTCCGAGGCCGTGACCGGGCTCGAGATCAGCGACTTTACGGTACCGAATGGCGCGCTGTCTGCGCTGGCCACAGCCGATGGTGGTGTGACCTGGACGGCGACCTATACCGCGAACTCTGGTGTGGACAGCGCGACCAACCAGATCGAGCTGACCGCGGGCACGGTTCTGGATGCGGCGGGCAACGACAATGCTGTGGCTTCGGGCCCCAGCTTTGCGATTGATACGGTTGTGCCCACGGTGACGGGCATCAGCGTGACTCCGTCTTCTGTGAACGAAGACACGGCTTCGATTGATATCGTTGTGACCTTTAGCGAGGCGATGGATCAAGCGGGTGGGCAAGAGCCTGTGGTTTCCCTGTCACCAGCTCCGGCGGGTCTGAGCCTGGGTGCAGGCGTATGGACGTCTGGCGGCACGGTTTTCACCGTGACGGCAACGCATACCGACAGCGACGAAGCCGTTTCCGATATTGATGTGACCGTCACCGGCGGTCAGGACGTGAATGGCAACGCGCATGTCTCCACCAACGAAGTGGACGCGATCTCGGTCGATAGTGTGGCCCCGGTTGCGATGATCACCATGGACAGCGCCGCGCTGAACGCCGGAGCGGACAGTGCCACCGTGACGATCAGCTTTTCCGAGGCCGTGACCGGGCTCGAGATCAGCGACTTTACGGTACCGAATGGCGCGCTGTCTGCGCTGGCCACAGCCGATGGTGGTGTGACCTGGACCGCGACCTATACCGCGAACTCTGGTGTGGACAGCGCGACCAACCAGATCGAGCTGACCGCGGGCACGGTTCTGGATGCGGCGGGCAACGACAATGCTGTGGCTTCGGGGCCCAGTTTCGCGATTGATACGGATGTGCCCGTAGCACCTATTATTACCGAAATTTTTGACGATACATTCGTGCCTGCAGGTGCGACCACGTCGAACGACCCACGCCCAACAATTCGCGGTACCGGCGAAATCGGGGCAACTGTGACGGTCTATGTTGCCGAAGGTATAGGGGGGACTCCGTCCGCGCTGGCTGAAACGGCTGTGGTTGATGGCAGCGGAAACTGGGAGATTACGCCGACAACCGATATCGTCTCCTCGCTAACTGGCACGTACGAGCTTTTCTTTACGGCATCGCAGACAGATCCGGCAGCCAACACGAGCCCGGTATCGTCTTCAGTGCAACTGGACCTGGATTTTGCGCCCGAAATTACAGGCTACACTGATGGCGGCAATCCAGTGCCGTCACCTGACCAGACCGTTGCCGAGCGGGATGATGGCGCAGTGGACGAAAACGCTGGCGACATCATTACCACCGGACGAATTCTGTTCGAAGACGCACCGACGAGCCAAGTGATGGGTCTTTCGATTACACCACCTGTTGGTGGGATTGGTGTGCTCAGCGCGTCTGTAGTTGACACGACCGAAACCGACAGCTCGGGTCAGATCGAATGGACCTATACGGTTTCAGCTGCCGAGCTGGATTATCTCGGTGCCGATGACACCTTGAATTTTGATTACACGCTCGTCTTGGTGGATGGGTCGGACCAATCGGATCCGATCGACATCACGATCACAATTACTGGTACGAACGACGCCCCGGTCGTTTCACTGACACAGCCAGTTGCTGTGAATGAAGATGCCGATGCATCGGCTCAGGCATTGTCTGTTTCTGGCAACATCATGGTTACGGATGTGGATGCCGGGCGAACCGTGCCAACGGCACAGTCGGCGGATGCAGATGCGTTGACATTGACTCTCGCGGGAGCAGCTACAGCCAAATTGAATGGAGCGGATTATACTGGTCCCAACGATATTTCTGCGTTGACCCAGGCTGTGAACCTCACACTGACCACCACTGCGGCGACTGCGACGGGATCCGCACAAAGTTTTGCTTTTTCTTATTCGGCAACGGGCAATATCGATTGGTTGAACAATGGCGAAACGCTGACTTTGACGTTCGTTGTTAATGTGGCCGATGGTACCGACACGGTTCCACAGGAAGTCAATATCACGATCACCGGCAGCAATGATGCGCCTGTTGTGACGGTGGATACGGATACGGCCACGGATGACTCTGTTGCGGCGACCGGCAATGTGCTGAGCAACGACAGCGATGCGGATGGCTCCGATGTGCTGGCGGTTGCGACGGCGGCGGCTTCGGGGGGCAGCGCCACGGCGGTGACCACCGGCACGGTGATCACGGGGACCTTCGGGACACTGACGATCTCGGATGACGGCGGCTATAGCTATGTGGTGACGGATGAGAGCCTGGATGACACCGACACGGTTCAGGATGTGTTCGACCTGGGTGTCAGCGATGGCACCGCCACGGTGGCCTCGACCCTGACCGTCGCGATCACGGGCAGCAATGATGCGCCTGTTGTGACGGTGGATACGGATACGGCCACGGATGACTCTGTTGCGGCGACCGGCAATGTGCTGAGCAACGACAGCGATGCGGATGGCTCCGATGTGCTGGCGGTTGCGACAGCGGCGGCCGCGGGGGACAGCGCCACGGCGGTGACCACCGGCACGGTGATCACGGGGACCTACGGGACACTGACGATCTCGGATGACGGCGGCTACAGCTATGTGGTGACGGATGAGAGCCTGGATGACACCGACACGGTTCAGGATGTGTTCGACCTGGGTGTCAGCGATGGCACCGCCACGGTGGCCTCGACCCTGACCATTGCGATCACCGGCAGCAATGATGCGCCTGTTGTGACGGTGGATACGGACACGGCCACGGATGACTCTGTTGCGGCGACCGGCAATGTGCTGAGCAACGACAGCGATGCGGATGGCTCCGATGTGCTGGCGGTTGCGACGGCGGCGGCTTCGGGGGACAGCGCCACGGCGGTGACCACCGGCACGGTGATCACGGGGACCTACGGCACGCTGACGATCTCGGATGATGGCAGCTATAGCTATGTGGTGACGGATGAGAGCCTGGATGACACCGACACGGTTCAGGATGTGTTTGACCTGGGGGTCAGCGATGGCACCGCCACGGTGGCCTCGACCCTGACCATTGCGATCACCGGCAGCAATGATGCTCCTGTTGTGACGGTGGATACGGATACGGCCACGGATGACTCTGTTGCGGCGACCGGCAATGTGCTGAGCAACGACAGCGATGCGGATGGCTCCGATGTGCTGGCGGTTGCGACGGCGGCGGCTTCGGGGGGCAGCGCCACGGCGGTGACCACCGGCACGGTGATCACGGGGACCTACGGCACGCTGACGATCTCGGATGATGGCGGCTACAGCTATGTGGTGACGGACGAGAGCCTGGATGACACCGACACGGTTCAGGATGTGTTTGACCTGGGGGTCAGCGATGGCACCGCCACGGTGGCCTCGACCCTGACCATTGCGATCACCGGCAGCAATGATGCGCCTGTTGTGACGGTGGATACGGATACGGCCACGGATGACTCTGTTGCGGCGACCGGCAATGTGCTGAGCAACGACAGCGATGCGGATGGCTCCGATGTGCTGGCGGTTGCGACGGCGGCGGCTTCGGGGGGCAGCGCCACGGCGGTGACCACCGGCACGGTGATCACGGGGACCTTCGGGACACTGACGATCTCGGATGACGGCGGCTATAGCTATGTGGTGACGGATGAGAGCCTGGATGACACCGACACGGTTCAGGATGTGTTCGACCTGGGGGTCAGCGATGGCACCGCCACGGTGGCCTCGACCCTGACCGTCGCGATCACGGGCAGCAATGATGCGCCTGTTGTGACGGTGGATACGGATACGGCCACGGATGACTCTGTTGCGGCGACCGGCAATGTGCTGAGCAACGACAGCGATGCGGATGGCTCCGATGTGCTGGCGGTTGCGACAGCGGCGGCCGCGGGGGACAGCGCCACGGCGGTGACCACCGGCACGGTGATCACGGGGATGTATGGCACGCTGACGATCTCGGATGACGGCAGCTACAGCTATGTGGTGACGGACGAGAGCCTGGATGACACCGACACGGTTCAGGATGTGTTTGACCTGGGGGTCAGCGATGGCACCGCCACGGTGGCCTCGACCCTGACCATTGCGATCACCGGCAGCAATGATGCGCCTGTTGTGACGGTGGATACGGATACGGCCACGGATGATTCCGTTGCGGCGACCGGCAATGTGCTGAGCAACGACAGCGATGCGGATGGCTCCGATGTGCTGGCGGTTGCGACGGCGGCGGCTTCGGGGGGCAGCGCCACGGCGGTGACCACCGGCACGGTGATCACGGGGATGTATGGCACGCTGACGATCTCGGATGACGGCAGCTACAGCTATGTGGTGACGGACGAGAGCCTGGATGACACCGACACGGTTCAGGATGTGTTCGACCTGGGTGTCAGCGATGGCACCGCCACGGTGGCCTCGACCCTGACCATTGCGATCACCGGCAGCAATGATGCGCCTGTGGTGACGGTGGATACGGATACGGCCACGGATGACTCTGTTGCGGCGACCGGCAATGTGCTGAGCAACGACAGCGATGCGGATGGCTCCGATGTGCTGGCGGTTGCGACGGCGGCGGCTTCGGGGGACAGCGCCACGGCGGTGACCACCGGCACGGTGATCACGGGGACCTACGGCACGCTGACGATCTCGGATGATGGCGGCTACAGCTATGTGGTGACGGACGAGAGCCTGGATGACACCGACACGGTTCAGGATGTGTTCGACCTGGGGGTCAGCGATGGCACCGCCACGGTGGCCTCGACCCTGACCATCGCGATCACCGGCAGCAATGATGCGCCTGTGGTGACGGTGGATACGGACACGGCCACGGATGACTCTGTTGCGGCGACCGGCAATGTGCTGAGCAACGACAGCGACGCGGATGGCTCCGATGTGCTGGCGGTTGCGACGGCGGCGGTCTCGGGGGGCAGCGCCACGGCGGTGACCACCGGCACGGTGATCACGGGGATGTATGGCACGCTGACGATCTCGGATGATGGCGGCTACAGCTATGTGGTGACGGACGAGAGCCTGGATGACACCGACGCGGTTCAGGATGTGTTTGACCTGGGGGTCAGCGATGGCACTGCCACGGTGGCCTCGACCCTGACCATTGCGATCGCGGGTTCCGAAGATCTGGCTACTATCTCAGGTGACTTTGTCGACACCATTTCCGAAGCTGGAGTGGATGGCAGCAATATGGCTGTTTCCGCGACTACGGCGTCGGGCACGCTGACAGTCACTGATCTGGATGCAGGTGAAAACCTGCTCAAGGAGAAAACAGAAAGTGGGGACAACGCCTATGGCGTATTCTCCGTCAATGCGAATGGCAGTTGGAGCTACGCCTTGACGGATCCCGAAGTATCCGGGGTTCAGGAGCTAGCCGTCGGAGAAAGTGTGACCGACACGATCACCGTCGAGTCGCTTGATGGTTCGGCGTCGCAACTGATCACCGTTACTATCCAAGGCACCAATGACGCACCCTTTATCGTGGGTACATCGGACCTGAGTGGCGATGTTGTCGATGGGGGAGTTCTCACCGCCTCCGGAACAATCAACTTCAATGACCATGAAATCGCCGACAACCATACAATTCTGGTTGCACCTGCGACGACCGGATATGTGGGTGCCTTCGCCAGTTCCGTTACTGCGCTTGCAGTTGGCTCGACCGCATCGGGTTCGATCACTTGGACGTTGACGGTTGGCGCATCGGAAATTCAGGGCCTGAGTGAGGGTCAAGAGATTGTTCAATACTATGATGTGGCCATCACGGATCCGCATGGTGGGCAGGTACAGGAACAGATCGCAATTACCCTGATGGGCACAAACGATCTGCCAGTGATTTCCGCCACGACGTCGCCGGCCGCCATCAGCGAAGACGTCGACGCGTCCGCTCAAACGATTGCTGCAAATGGAATGCTCGAAGCATCAGACGTTGATATTGGCGAAAGTGTTCAGGGCCAGGGTAATGCCCCGGACACGATAAGCGCATCGGTTATAGGTGATGCTGCTGTGACATATACAGGAACCGGGACGCTTCCAGATGTTTCAGCTCTTGCTGCAAATGCGAATCTCGCGTTTTCGACCGCACCGCAAGTCTCTACCGGAGCTGCACAGACCTTTGCTTTCAGCTACAATGCCACCGGAGATCTGGACTTTCTCGCCTTGGGAGAAATGCTGGAACTAACCTATACGGTGCAGATTTCTGATAACCACGGCGGAGTTGTCACAGATACAGTAACGGTTACGATTACGGGAACAAATGACGCCCCCACTGCAGTCGCCGATACCGGGTCTGCGGTCGAAAACGGCGGCACTATTCTTGTCGATCTCACGGGCAATGATACCGACCCGGATTCTGCTGACGATTTGGAAATTGTGTCGATTGATACAACCGGAACGCTAGGCACAGTAGCGATCAATCTCGACAACGATACGGTTACCTATGATCCGAACGGTCAATTCGAAGCCCTTGCTATTGGAGAAATGGCAACTGATACATTTACTTACACGATTTCCGACGGCAATGGAGTTACCTCGACCGAGACGGTGACGATCACGATCACGGGCAGCAATGATGCGCCTGTTGTGACGGTGGATACGGACACGGCCACGGATGACTCTGTTGCGGCGACCGGCAATGTGCTGAGCAACGACAGCGATGCGGATGGCTCCGATGTGCTGGCGGTTGCGACAGCGGCGGCTTCGGGGGACAGCGCCACGGCGGTGACCACCGGCACGGTGATCACGGGGACCTACGGGACACTGACGATCTCGGATGACGGCGGCTACAGCTATGTGGTGACGGACGAGAGCCTGGATGACACCGACGCGGTTCAGGATGTGTTTGACCTGGGGGTCAGCGATGGCACCGCCACGGTGGCCTCGACCCTGACCATTTCGGTGTCGGGCAGCAATGATGCGCCTGTTGTGACGGTGGATACGGATACGGCCACGGATGACTCTGTTGCGGCGACGGGCAATGTGCTGAGCAACGACAGCGATGCGGATGGCTCCGATGTGCTGGCGGTTGCGACAGCGGCGGTCTCGGGGGGCAGCGCCACGGTGGTGACCACCGGCACGGTGATCACGGGGACCTACGGGACACTGACGATCTCGGATGACGGCGGCTACAGCTATGTGGTGACGGACGAGAGCCTGGATGACACCGACGCGGTTCAGGATGTGTTTGACCTGGGGGTCAGCGATGGCACCGCCACGGTGGCCTCGACCCTGACCATCGCGATCACCGGCAGCAATGATGCGCCTGTTGTGACGGTGGATACGGACACGGCCACGGATGACTCTGTTGCGGCGACGGGCAATGTGCTGAGCAATGACAGCGATGCGGATGGTTCTGATGTGCTGGCGGTTGCGACAGCGGCGGCCGCGGGGGACAGCGCCACGGCGGTGACCACCGGCACGGTGATCACGGGGACCTACGGGACACTGACGATCTCGGATGACGGCGGCTACAGCTATGTGGTGACGGATGAGAGCCTGGATGACACCGACACGGTTCAGGATGTGTTCGACCTGGGTGTCAGCGATGGCACCGCCACGGTGGCCTCGACCCTGACCATTGCGATCACCGGCAGCAATGATGCGCCTGTTGTGACGGTGGATACGGACACGGCCACGGATGACTCTGTTGCGGCGACCGGCAATGTGCTGAGCAACGACAGCGATGCGGATGGCTCCGATGTGCTGGCGGTTGCGACAGCGGCGGCTTCGGGGGACAGCGCCACGGCGGTGACCACCGGCACGGTGATCACGGGGACCTTCGGCACGCTGACGATCTCGGATGACGGCAGCTACAGCTATGTGGTGACGGATGAGAGCCTGGATGACACCGACACGGTTCAGGATGTGTTCGACCTGGGTGTCAGCGATGGCACCGCCACGGTGGCCTCGACCCTGACCATTGCGATCACCGGCAGCAATGATGCGCCTGTGGTGACGGTGGATACGGATACGGCCACGGATGACTCTGTTGCGGCGACCGGCAATGTGCTGAGCAACGACAGCGACGCGGATGGCTCCGATGTGCTGGCGGTTGCGACAGCGGCGGCTTCGGGGGACAGCGCCACGGCGGTGACCACCGGCACGGTGATCACGGGGACCTACGGCACGCTGACGATCTCGGATGATGGCGGCTACAGCTATGTGGTGACGGACGAGAGCCTGGATGACACCGACACGGTTCAGGATGTGTTTGACCTGGGGGTCAGCGATGGCACCGCCACGGTGGCCTCGACCCTGACCATTGCGATCACCGGCAGCAATGATGCGCCTGTTGTGACGGTGGATACGGATACGGCCACGGATGACTCTGTTGCGGCGACCGGCAATGTGCTGAGCAACGACAGCGATGCGGATGGCTCCGATGTGCTGGCGGTTGCGACGGCGGCGGCTTCGGGGGGCAGCGCCACGGCGGTGACCACCGGCACGGTGATCACGGGGACCTTCGGGACACTGACGATCTCGGATGACGGCAGCTACAGCTATGTGGTGACGGATGAGAGCCTGGATGACACCGACACGGTTCAGGATGTGTTCGACCTGGGTGTCAGCGATGGCACCGCCACGGTGGCCTCGACCCTGACCATTGCGATCACCGGCAGCAATGATGCGCCTGTTGTGACGGTGGATACGGATACGGCCACGGATGACTCTGTTGCGGCGACCGGCAATGTGCTGAGCAACGACAGCGATGCGGATGGCTCCGATGTGCTGGCGGTTGCGACGGCGGCGGTCTCGGGGGACAGCGCCACGGCGGTGACCACCGGCACGGTGATCACGGGGACCTACGGCACGCTGACGATCTCGGATGATGGCGGCTACAGCTATGTGGTGACGGACGAGAGCCTGGATGACACCGACACGGTTCAGGATGTGTTCGACCTGGGTGTCAGCGATGGCACCGCCACGGTGGCCTCGACCCTGACCATTGCGATCACCGGCAGCAATGATGCGCCTGTTGTGACGGTGGATACGGACACGGCCACGGATGATTCCGTTGCGGCGACCGGCAATGTGCTGAGCAACGACAGCGATGCGGATGGCTCCGATGTGCTGGCGGTTGCGACGGCGGCGGCTTCGGGGGACAGCGCCACGGCGGTGACCACCGGCACGGTGATCACGGGGACCTACGGCACGCTGACGATCTCGGATGATGGCGGCTACAGCTATGTGGTGACGGACGAGAGCCTGGATGACACCGACACGGTTCAGGATGTGTTTGACCTGGGGGTCAGCGATGGCACCGCCACGGTGGCCTCGACCCTGACCATCGCGATCACCGGCAGCAATGATGCGCCGACCTTTGTCTTCGCCCCCACTGTTTTGCCACTGTCGGATACTCCCAATGATGACACGTTTGCCACTATCGATGGTGCGGTGGTGGTCGACGACATAGATACTGGTGATTTTCCGGCGCTGTCTCTGGATGGTGGTTCGAGCACGCTTGAGGCCGGCTTTACACATGAAAGTATCGGGCAATTCGGCACTCTCTATTTCAATAGCACTAATGGAGCATTCCGCTTTGCTCCGAATGACGCTGCGATCGAAGGACTGGATGACGCTGAAACTGGTTCGGATGTCTTCACGATTACGGTTACTGACAGTCAATTGGCTACGGCCCAGCAGGCGATCACCATCAATCTAACAGGTACGAATGACGTTCCTGTTATCGTTGCTGATGTTTCTGCGGCGACCGAAGATGGTGCAACGATCACTGGCGACTTGTCATCCAATGACGTGGATCGCGACGGGGAGGCGCTCAGCTATACGCTGGATGCGCCAGTTTCGGGGTTTGTGCTCAGCAGTGATGGAAGTTGGAGTTTTGACCCCAGCCATGCCGATTACCAATATCTGGCCCGGGATCAGATGGTTACCGTTGTGGTCAACTATTCCGCTACGGACGGTACGGTTGCAGACTCTGGAACTCTGAGTATCACTCTTACTGGTACGAATGATGCGCCGAACGCTGTTCTTGATACGGTTACTGTTGTCGAAGGCCAAAGTGTCGGCGGCGATCTGTCTACGAACGACGACCCTGTCGATGATGGGTCTGTATTGACTTATACGCTGAACGCGCCGGTTGATGGGCTCACAGTGAACACCGATGGAACGTTCACTTTTGATGCTTCGCATGCAACCTACGATTCTCTGGGTGCGGGCCAAACCACCGTCGTGGTCGCGTCGCAGCGGGTCGAGGATCAGGATGGAGCATTCGATAATGAAACGCTCCTGGTCACTGTAAACGGCGTCAATGATGCTGCGGTTATCACCGGTGACGACACTGGTTCGGTCACTGAGAATGCTGAAGTTGCAGCAACTGGCAATTTGGATCACACGGATGTTGATGCAAACAATGCCAATGATGCGTGGTCTACTACTGTGGTCACACAAGGCATCTACGGCCTGCTCACCATTACCGGAAGTGGGAGCTGGACTTATGTTCTGGACGAAGCCAATCCCACTGTTGATGCGTTGAATGCAAGCATGTCCTTGACCGATACGATTACGGTCGAGACCACTGATGGAACACAGGAAACCATCCAGATCACCATTAACGGCGGCAATGATGCACCGACGGTGTCGGCTGGTGTTACTGGGGGCGCGGGCGAGGATGATGCGGGATTCACCATAGACTTGCTGAGCAATGCCTCGGATGTGGATACTGGCGACACGTTGAACGTAGCAGGGTTGAACCTGGTTGGTGGCGATGACAGGGGCGTGAGCGTCGTTGGCAATAGCCTCGATGTGGACCCCTCGGCATACAACCATCTTGCCGCAGGCGAGACCGAGATCATCAGCTACTCTTTTGTTGTCCAAGATGGCAAAGGTGGCAGCGTGGCACACACCGCAACCATCACGATCACGGGCAGCAATGATGCGCCTGTTGTGACGGTGGATACGGATACGGCCACGGATGACTCTGTTGCGGCGACCGGCAATGTGCTGAGCAACGACAGCGATGCGGATGGCTCCGATGTGCTGGCGGTTGCGACGGCGGCGGCTTCGGGGGGCAGCGCCACGGCGGTGACCACCGGCACGGTGATCACGGGGACCTTCGGGACACTGACGATCTCGGATGACGGCGGCTATAGCTATGTGGTGACGGATGAGAGCCTGGATGACACCGACACGGTTCAGGATGTGTTCGACCTGGGGGTCAGCGATGGCACCGCCACGGTGGCCTCGACCCTGACCGTCGCGATCACGGGCAGCAATGATGCGCCTGTGGTGACGGTGGATACGGATACGGCCACGGATGACTCTGTTGCGGCGACCGGCAATGTGCTGAGCAACGACAGCGATGCGGATGGCTCCGATGTGCTGGCGGTTGCGACGGCGGCGGCTTCGGGGGACAGCGCCACGGCGGTGACCACCGGCACGGTGATCACGGGGACCTACGGCACGCTGACGATCTCGGATGATGGCGGCTACAGCTATGTGGTGACGGACGAGAGCCTGGATGACACCGACACGGTTCAGGATGTGTTCGACCTGGGGGTCAGCGATGGCACCGCCACGGTGGCCTCGACCCTGACCATCGCGATCACCGGCAGCAATGATGCGCCTGTGGTGACGGTGGATACGGACACGGCCACGGATGACTCTGTTGCGGCGACCGGCAATGTGCTGAGCAACGACAGCGACGCGGATGGCTCCGATGTGCTGGCGGTTGCGACGGCGGCGGTCTCGGGGGGCAGCGCCACGGCGGTGACCACCGGCACGGTGATCACGGGGATGTATGGCACGCTGACGATCTCGGATGATGGCAGCTATAGCTATGTGGTGACGGACGAGAGCCTGGATGACACCGACGCGGTTCAGGATGTGTTTGACCTGGGGGTCAGCGATGGCACTGCCACGGTGGCCTCGACCCTGACCGTCGCGATCACGGGCAGCAATGATGCGCCTGTTGTGACGGTGGATACGGATACGGCCACGGATGACTCTGTTGCGGCGACCGGCAATGTGCTGAGCAACGACAGCGATGCGGATGGCTCCGATGTGCTGGCGGTTGCGACAGCGGCGGCCGCGGGGGACAGCGCCACGGCGGTGACCACCGGCACGGTGATCACGGGGATGTATGGCACGCTGACGATCTCGGATGACGGCAGCTACAGCTATGTGGTGACGGACGAGAGCCTGGATGACACCGACACGGTTCAGGATGTGTTTGACCTGGGGGTCAGCGATGGCACCGCCACGGTGGCCTCGACCCTGACCATTGCGATCACCGGCAGCAATGATGCGCCTGTTGTGACGGTGGATACGGATACGGCCACGGATGATTCCGTTGCGGCGACCGGCAATGTGCTGAGCAACGACAGCGATGCGGATGGCTCCGATGTGCTGGCGGTTGCGACGGCGGCGGCTTCGGGGGGCAGCGCCACGGCGGTGACCACCGGCACGGTGATCACGGGGACCTTCGGCACGCTGACGATCTCGGATGACGGCAGCTACAGCTATGTGGTGACGGATGAGAGCCTGGATGACACCGACACGGTTCAGGATGTGTTCGACCTGGGTGTCAGCGATGGCACCGCCACGGTGGCCTCGACCCTGACCATTGCGATCACCGGCAGCAATGATGCGCCTGTGGTGACGGTGGATACGGATACGGCCACGGATGACTCTGTTGCGGCGACCGGCAATGTGCTGAGCAACGACAGCGACGCGGATGGCTCCGATGTGCTGGCGGTTGCGACAGCGGCGGCTTCGGGGGACAGCGCCACGGCGGTGACCACCGGCACGGTGATCACGGGGACCTACGGCACGCTGACGATCTCGGATGATGGCGGCTACAGCTATGTGGTGACGGACGAGAGCCTGGATGACACCGACACGGTTCAGGATGTGTTTGACCTGGGGGTCAGCGATGGCACCGCCACGGTGGCCTCGACCCTGACCATTGCGATCACCGGCAGCAATGATGCGCCTGTTGTGACGGTGGATACGGATACGGCCACGGATGACTCTGTTGCGGCGACCGGCAATGTGCTGAGCAACGACAGCGATGCGGATGGCTCCGATGTGCTGGCGGTTGCGACAGCGGCGGCTTCGGGGGGCAGCGCCACGGCGGTGACCACCGGCACGGTGATCACGGGGACCTTCGGGACACTGACGATCTCGGATGACGGCGGCTATAGCTATGTGGTGACGGATGAGAGCCTGGATGACACCGACACGGTTCAGGATGTGTTCGACCTGGGGGTCAGCGATGGCACCGCCACGGTGGCCTCGACCCTGACCGTCGCGATCACGGGCAGCAATGATGCGCCTGTTGTGACGGTGGATACGGATACGGCCACGGATGACTCTGTTGCGGCGACCGGCAATGTGCTGAGCAACGACAGCGATGCGGATGGCTCCGATGTGCTGGCGGTTGCGACAGCGGCGGCCGCGGGGGACAGCGCCACGGCGGTGACCACCGGCACGGTGATCACGGGGATGTATGGCACGCTGACGATCTCGGATGACGGCAGCTACAGCTATGTGGTGACGGACGAGAGCCTGGATGACACCGACACGGTTCAGGATGTGTTTGACCTGGGGGTCAGCGATGGCACCGCCACGGTGGCCTCGACCCTGACCATTGCGATCACCGGCAGCAATGATGCGCCTGTTGTGACGGTGGATACGGATACGGCCACGGATGATTCCGTTGCGGCGACCGGCAATGTGCTGAGCAACGACAGCGATGCGGATGGCTCCGATGTGCTGGCGGTTGCGACGGCGGCGGCTTCGGGGGGCAGCGCCACGGCGGTGACCACCGGCACGGTGATCACGGGGACCTTCGGGACACTGACGATCTCGGATGACGGCAGCTACAGCTATGTGGTGACGGATGAGAGCCTGGATGACACCGACACGGTTCAGGATGTGTTTGACCTGGGTGTCAGCGATGGCACCGCCACGGTGGCCTCGACCCTGACCATCGCGATCACCGGCAGCAATGATGCGCCTGTGGTGACGGTGGATACGGACACGGCCACGGATGACTCTGTTGCGGCGACGGGCAATGTGCTGAGCAATGACAGCGATGCGGATGGCTCCGATGTGCTGGCGGTTGCGACAGCGGCGGCCGCGGGGGACAGCGCCACGGCGGTGACCACCGGCACGGTGATCACGGGGACCTACGGGACACTGACGATCTCGGATGACGGCGGCTACAGCTATGTGGTGACGGATGAGAGCCTGGATGACACCGACACGGTTCAGGATGTGTTCGACCTGGGTGTCAGCGATGGCACCGCCACGGTGGCCTCGACCCTGACCATTGCGATCACCGGCAGCAATGATGCGCCTGTTGTGACGGTGGATACGGACACGGCCACGGATGACTCTGTTGCGGCGACCGGCAATGTGCTGAGCAACGACAGCGATGCGGATGGCTCCGATGTGCTGGCGGTTGCGACGGCGGCGGCTTCGGGGGACAGCGCCACGGCGGTGACCACCGGCACGGTGATCACGGGGACCTACGGCACGCTGACGATCTCGGATGATGGCAGCTATAGCTATGTGGTGACGGACGAGAGCCTGGATGACACCGACACGGTTCAGGATGTGTTTGACCTGGGGGTCAGCGATGGCACCGCCACGGTGGCCTCGACCCTGACCATTGCGATCACCGGCAGCAATGATGCTCCTGTTGTGACGGTGGATACGGATACGGCCACGGATGACTCTGTTGCGGCGACCGGCAATGTGCTGAGCAACGACAGCGATGCGGATGGCTCCGATGTGCTGGCGGTTGCGACGGCGGCGGCTTCGGGGGGCAGCGCCACGGCGGTGACCACCGGCACGGTGATCACGGGGACCTACGGCACGCTGACGATCTCGGATGATGGCGGCTACAGCTATGTGGTGACGGACGAGAGCCTGGATGACACCGACACGGTTCAGGATGTGTTTGACCTGGGGGTCAGCGATGGCACCGCCACGGTGGCCTCGACCCTGACCATTGCGATCACCGGCAGCAATGATGCGCCTGTTGTGACGGTGGATACGGATACGGCCACGGATGACTCTGTTGCGGCGACCGGCAATGTGCTGAGCAACGACAGCGATGCGGATGGCTCCGATGTGCTGGCGGTTGCGACAGCGGCGGCTTCGGGGGGCAGCGCCACGGCGGTGACCACCGGCACGGTGATCACGGGGACCTTCGGGACACTGACGATCTCGGATGACGGCGGCTATAGCTATGTGGTGACGGATGAGAGCCTGGATGACACCGACACGGTTCAGGATGTGTTCGACCTGGGGGTCAGCGATGGCACCGCCACGGTGGCCTCGACCCTGACCGTCGCGATCACGGGCAGCAATGATGCGCCTGTTGTGACGGTGGATACGGATACGGCCACGGATGACTCTGTTGCGGCGACCGGCAATGTGCTGAGCAACGACAGCGATGCGGATGGCTCCGATGTGCTGGCGGTTGCGACAGCGGCGGCCGCGGGGGACAGCGCCACGGCGGTGACCACCGGCACGGTGATCACGGGGATGTATGGCACGCTGACGATCTCGGATGACGGCAGCTACAGCTATGTGGTGACGGACGAGAGCCTGGATGACACCGACACGGTTCAGGATGTGTTTGACCTGGGGGTCAGCGATGGCACCGCCACGGTGGCCTCGACCCTGACCATTGCGATCACCGGCAGCAATGATGCGCCTGTTGTGACGGTGGATACGGATACGGCCACGGATGATTCCGTTGCGGCGACCGGCAATGTGCTGAGCAACGACAGCGATGCGGATGGCTCCGATGTGCTGGCGGTTGCGACGGCGGCGGCTTCGGGGGGCAGCGCCACGGCGGTGACCACCGGCACGGTGATCACGGGGACCTTCGGGACACTGACGATCTCGGATGACGGCAGCTACAGCTATGTGGTGACGGATGAGAGCCTGGATGACACCGACACGGTTCAGGATGTGTTTGACCTGGGTGTCAGCGATGGCACCGCCACGGTGGCCTCGACCCTGACCATCGCGATCACCGGCAGCAATGATGCGCCTGTGGTGACGGTGGATACGGACACGGCCACGGATGACTCTGTTGCGGCGACGGGCAATGTGCTGAGCAATGACAGCGATGCGGATGGCTCCGATGTGCTGGCGGTTGCGACAGCGGCGGCCGCGGGGGACAGCGCCACGGCGGTGACCACCGGCACGGTGATCACGGGGACCTACGGGACACTGACGATCTCGGATGACGGCGGCTACAGCTATGTGGTGACGGATGAGAGCCTGGATGACACCGACACGGTTCAGGATGTGTTCGACCTGGGTGTCAGCGATGGCACCGCCACGGTGGCCTCGACCCTGACCATTGCGATCACCGGCAGCAATGATGCGCCTGTTGTGACGGTGGATACGGACACGGCCACGGATGACTCTGTTGCGGCGACCGGCAATGTGCTGAGCAACGACAGCGATGCGGATGGCTCCGATGTGCTGGCGGTTGCGACGGCGGCGGCTTCGGGGGACAGCGCCACGGCGGTGACCACCGGCACGGTGATCACGGGGACCTACGGCACGCTGACGATCTCGGATGATGGCAGCTATAGCTATGTGGTGACGGACGAGAGCCTGGATGACACCGACACGGTTCAGGATGTGTTTGACCTGGGGGTCAGCGATGGCACCGCCACGGTGGCCTCGACCCTGACCATTGCGATCACCGGCAGCAATGATGCTCCTGTTGTGACGGTGGATACGGATACGGCCACGGATGACTCTGTTGCGGCGACCGGCAATGTGCTGAGCAACGACAGCGATGCGGATGGCTCCGATGTGCTGGCGGTTGCGACGGCGGCGGCTTCGGGGGGCAGCGCCACGGCGGTGACCACCGGCACGGTGATCACGGGGACCTTCGGGACACTGACGATCTCGGATGACGGCGGCTATAGCTATGTGGTGACGGATGAGAGCCTGGATGACACCGACGCGGTTCAGGATGTGTTTGACCTGGGTGTCAGCGATGGCACCGCCACGGTGGCCTCGACCCTGACCATTGCGATCACCGGCAGCAATGATGCGCCTGTTGTGACGGTGGATACGGACACGGCCACGGATGACTCTGTTGCGGCGACGGGCAATGTGCTGAGCAATGACAGCGATGCGGATGGCTCCGATGTGCTGGCGGTTGCGACAGCGGCGGCCGCGGGGGACAGCGCCACGGCGGTGACCACCGGCACGGTGATCACGGGGACCTACGGGACACTGACGATCTCGGATGACGGCGGCTACAGCTATGTGGTGACGGATGAGAGCCTGGATGACACCGACACGGTTCAGGATGTGTTCGACCTGGGTGTCAGCGATGGCACCGCCACGGTGGCCTCGACCCTGACCATTGCGATCACCGGCAGCAATGATGCGCCTGTTGTGACGGTGGATACGGACACGGCCACGGATGACTCTGTTGCGGCGACCGGCAATGTGCTGAGCAACGACAGCGATGCGGATGGCTCCGATGTGCTGGCGGTTGCGACAGCGGCGGCTTCGGGGGACAGCGCCACGGTGGTGACCACCGGCACGGTGATCACGGGGATGTATGGCACGCTGACGATCTCGGATGACGGCAGCTATAGCTATGTGGTGACGGACGAGAGCCTGGATGACACCGACACGGTTCAGGATGTGTTCGACCTGGGGGTCAGCGATGGCACCGCCACGGTGGCCTCGACCCTGACCATTTCTGTGTCGGGCAGCAATGATGCGCCTGTGGTGGTTGTTGGCGCTGCAGGCCAACAGGTCGCTGGGTTGCCTTATGTTCTTGGAACTGGAGACATTTCAGCGAGTGATGTCGATACTGGTGACGTGCTGACCTATACTGTGACCCCTGTGACCGGCGGTGGGTTGCAAGTGAATGGAGTGGCATCGACCAGCTTTACCCAAGCGCAACTCGAAGCTGGGCAAGTTGCGGTTCTGTATGATGGTGGCTCCAACTTGTCGCCGATCTTTGATGTTTCGGTCAGCGATGGGACAGACAGTGTGTCTGCGACTGCCAGCTTCCAGGTTGATTTCTCGCCAACCAGTTTCACCCTGGTTCCGGAACAAGCTGAAACAGATAACTATGGCAACCGCTTTGGAGCGGCGTTGAGCCCGACCGGGGTCGTTTCCGGCAGCTTTGATGCGCCTGGGAACGAAACAGTTCTGCGTTTTGATGGGTTCGACATCGACTTTGCGGATGAAGTGCGGTTGCTGGTGAATGGCAGCGAGGTCGGTTTCCTGGGTGTCGGTGTTGATAACGGCGTACAGGCCTATGAGTTTGTTATCTCGGATACGCTCGTGAATCCCACAGGCAACGTCGTCCAGTTCCAGCAGATGCTGAACCCCGATTTCAAATGGGGCGTGACCAATATCGTGCTTGATAGCCGTGTTCGTCTGACAGAGGACGTCTTGGAAACCGGTGAGTTCGGGAACAACTTCAACGGCTCGTCTGATGCAGATGGCATTGTGACGGCGGTGTTCCAGGGCCTGGGCAAGGATGCGACCTTGTTCTTTAATGCCTTCGACATTGACTCTGGTGGTGAAGTCGAGGTGCTTCTCAATGGGACAAGCCTTGGTTTCCTGGACAAGGGACTGGACAATGGGCTGTCGGCGAACGAATTCCAGATTGACCTGTCTGATCAGATGGTTGGCGACAATGTCGTCCAGTTCATCCAGCGACAGCAAAGCACCTATACGTGGGGTGTAACTGATTTGGTGATCACCGAACGCTCTGCTGTGGATTTCAACCTTGAACGCGAAGCTCTGGAAATCGGCAAGTTTGGCAACAACTTTGGTGGCAGCACCGATGCCGACGGGGTTGTGACCGGTTCGTTTATTGGATCCGGCGAAGATCTTGTGCTGGGCTTTTCTGCCTTCGACATCGACACGGCGACCGAATTGCAGGTTGCAGTGAACGGCGTTGATCTGGGGCCGGTTGCACCGACTTCAAATGACGGAACAGCGTTCTATCAGTTCCGCATCGACAGCAGCGCGCTCTTGTCCGGTGAAAACCTGGTTACATTCACCCAAGCTGATAATCCGGCCTACAAGTGGGGCGTAACAGATATCAGTATTCAGTCCATTGATGCCGAGCTGACCCAGGGGACGACGGAAACTGGCAAATGGGGGAACAACTATGCAGGGCGGACAGAGGCCGATGCCTCCGCCGTATTCAGCTTTGCCGGTTCGACGAAAGATCTGTCTGTCGATCTGACAGGATTTGATATCGACACAAATAACGAGGTCGAGATCTTCCTGAATGGTCAGAGCCTTGGGTTCTTGGATCAGGGAACGAATGGAGGCAACTCCAGTCATTCAGTGTTCCTGTCCTCGGACATTCAGATGAGTGGTGAAAACACGCTGAGCTTTGTTCAGGAAGACAATCCGAATTACCAATGGGGTGTCACTGATTTGCTCTTGTCTGAACATGTGGATGCAGTCCTGACGGCAGATGTGACCGACACCGGGTCCTTTGGCAACAATTTCAATGGAACCAATACACCTGATGCAGAACTTCTTATGACGTTCATGGGTGGTGTCGATGACTTCGAACTGACCTTCAATGCATTCGACATCGACACGGACAATGAAGTCGAGGTCTTTTTGAATGGCAACAGTCTTGGGCGTCTTGATGCAGGTGTGGATCAGGGATTGTCGGCGTACCAGTTTGACATAGCGCAGGCGGATCAACTGGCCGGTACCAACATGTTGACATTTGTTCAGCTGCAGAACCCGAATTTCGTTTGGGGTGTCACGGACATTCTTCTGCAGACCGCTATGTTGCCGGATGAACCGATCACGATCGAATAAGTCTTTGGGGCCGACCCTACTTTGTCGGCCTTAGCTTTGCGAAACCCTGCGTAACTTAGTTATGCAGGGTTTTTCGTAATGGGGGTGCGAGCACAGCCTGAGTAACACCATGACAGTGGGGTACTGGCGAAAACTGTGCTCTTCTGCCTGCTAACCTGGAAAAAACACAGCATCAATGGGCGCCCCATTGATCGGCAACAGGACGGCGTTCCTCCGCACGCCTCAGCGATCGAAATTCAAGCTGGGGATGATGTCCATAGGTTTCGCGGCAAATCCTGACACTGCGGAGTCATTCCTGCGCTTGAGAAACATTGAACAATGTAGCAGGATGAGCCCAAAATGCTCTGCGAGGCACACGCATCGCCCGTGACCGTTTGAAGCGAACAAGCGGACCAGGCATGGCAACCTGTCCGCCCTAGCATACTACCATCAAGAAAGCGGGATCATTCGCCATAAGGCACCCAGATCGTTTTGATCTCGGTGGACGCTTCCAGGAAACGGCGTGTGACGTCCGTGGACCAATCCATGGTTTGCCGGTTGTTGACCCAAGTCCGCTTGAGATTGCTGGCCGAGGCGTCTTCGACTTCCCGAGATAGATCACTGGACGAGAATGACCACATGGCGTCCACATTCATATGCCCGGCGAGCGGCACTGCTATGTCAGAAGGCGTCCCAGTGAGGATGTTCACGACGCCTGCGGGAACATCCGATGTTTCAAGCACCTGATAAAAATCTGTCGCGGCCAGCGGGTAAGGGTCGGAGGCGGCCAAAACGACTCGGTTACCCATCGCCAAGGCGGGAGCCATAACCGACACAAGTCCCAACAAAGGGGCCTCATCTGCGCACAGAGCACCGATCACGCCAACCGGTTCCTTCATGGCCAGGGCCACGCCACGTATCGGTACGCCGTGGGCCTGACCGTCATATTTGTCGGCCCAGGCTGCGGCTGTGAACAGACGCTGAATCGAGGCTTCGACCTCGGATGCACCGCCCCGTTTCCCGGTCATGGCATTGATGCGCTGCGCGAATTCATCGGCGCGCGCAGACAGGTTTTCACCGATGTAATACAGGATCTGCGCCCGCAGGTGGCCGGTGGTCTTGGCCCAACCTTTTGCCCCGGCTGCGGCCTCGACCGCGTTGCGGACGTCCTTGCGATTGGCCAGGCCCACGTGGCCCAACAACGCACCGGACCGATTGTAGATCGGTTTGGAATAGCCGCTGTCCGGGCGGGTCTGTTTGCCACCGACATACATTTTGGCCGTGCGGTCGATTGCGTCGACTGGTGCGCCTTCGCCAGCATAGGCCTCAACGGGTTTCAATGGCTTGGTTTTGGCCTTGGGTTTGGTATAGGCGCTCAAGCCCTCCCAGCCACCTTCGCGACCAAAGCCGCTTTCGCGCACGCCGCCAAACCCGGCGGCTGCATCAAACAGGTTGGTGGCATTGACCCAGACCACGCCTGCGACCAGTTTCGGCGCAATATCCAGCGCCAGGTTCACGTTTTCCGTCCACACTGTCGCGGCCAACCCATAGCGGGTGTTGTTGGCCACCTCGACCGCCTCGGCCGGGGTGCGGAAGGTACAGGAAACTAGCACAGGGCCAAAGATTTCTTCCTGCATCAGCGGATCGGAGGGTTCCATCCCTTCGATCAGGGTAGGGGGATAGAAACAACCCTGGCTGGGCATTTCGATCCGGGCCTGATGCATGGACCCAACTGTATTGGCCGCAACCATCTGGGAAATAGTCTGTAACTGTACGGGGTCAACAACCGCACCGATATCAATGCATTTGTCCAGGGGGTTGCCAATGCGCAGCTTGTCCATCCGCGCCTTGAGCTTGGCATGAAAGGCCTCGGCAATGCCTTCCTGTACCAACAGGCGGGACCCGGCGCAGCAGACCTGACCCTGATTGAACCAGATCGCGTCCACCAACCCTTCGACAGCGGAATCCAGGTCGGCGTCGTCGAATACGATATACGGGGACTTGCCTCCCAGTTCGAGCGTCATCGCCTTGCCGCTGCCTGCGGTGGCCTGACGGATCCGGCGACCGACGCTGGTCGATCCCGTAAAGGCGATCTTGTCCACGTCTGCGGCGACAATCATTTCGCCCACGGCACCATCACCAGTGACAATATTAACCACCCCATCAGGTAGCCCGGCCTGACGACAGATGTCGGCGAACAGCAATGCGGTCAAAGAAGTATATTCAGCCGGTTTCAAAACCACCGTATTGCCCATGGCCAGCGCTGGAGCGATTTTCCAGGCCAGCATCAACAGCGGGAAGTTCCACGGGATGATCTGACCACACACCCCCAGAGCCTGGGCATCGGGCAATTCGCCCTCCATCAGCTGGGCCATGCCCGCGTGGTAATAGAAGTGCCTTTGGGCCAGCGGGATATCGATATCGCGGGATTCCCGTATCGGCTTGCCGTTGTCCATCGTTTCGAGAACGGCGAACAGGCGGGCGTGTTTTTGCAGCAGACGGGCAATGGCATAGAGGTAACGTGCCCGACCCGGCCCGCCCTGGTTTTCCCATTTGCCCTGCGCTTTGCGGGCGGCGGCAACGGCCATATCCACATCCGCTTGTGTGGCTTGGGTCAAAGACGCGAGAACCTCGCCCGTTGCGGGATTTCGGCTTTCGAACGCGTGTGCGCCGGGGTTGGTGAAATCACCGTCGATGAAATGCCCGAAGCGATCGCCTTGATCGACCAACCAGGCCAATGCCTCGGCGGCGCTTTCGGGAGCAGGGCCATAATCCATGGACTCAAAAATCTCTTTGACAGTCATCGTGGTTCCTCGGTCTTCGCGGTGTCGTTTTCCGAAAGGGGGCGACCCGGAAATTCGTTTCGTCTCGGCGTCAGATGCGCCGATCAGCCCATAGCATGCCGGTATCCGGCGGAATAATGGCCGGTCAGGTGGTGTTCCAGCTGGCGTTCAATATCGCCCAACAGGGACGACGCGCCAAAGCGGAACAGGTCGGGTTGCAGCCAGCGGTCGCCCAGCTCTTCCTTGATCAGAGACAGATACACCACGGCGTCCTTGGCCTTGGAGATACCGCCGGCCGGTTTATAACCAACCCGATACCCGGTGCGGTCAAAGTAGTCGCGTATTGCCCGGATCATCACCAGCGTCACTGGCAGGGTGGCATTGACGCTTTCCTTGCCGGTTGACGTTTTAATGAAATCGGCCCCGGCCATCATGCACACCAATGAGGCACGTGCCACATTGCGCAGGCTGCCCAGCTCACCAGTGGCTAGGATCGCCTTGACGTGGGCGTCGCCGCAAGCGTGGCGAAAGGCGCGCATTTCATCATACAGTGCCTGCCAGTCCCCGGTCAGCACGTGACGCCGCGAAATAACGATGTCGATCTCATGTGCGCCTGCCTTAACACTCTCTTCGATTTCGGCGACGCGCAAATGGAACGGTGACAGTCCGGCGGGAAAACCGGTCGACACTGCGGCCACCGGAATGCCAGACCCACGCAAGGCGTCCACGGCGGTGGTGATCATGTCGTGATAGACACAGACTGCTCCGGTGGTCAGTCCGGGCATTCCCAATGCGTCCAGCATGTCGGTGCGCACTGGTTGGCGCGCCTTGGCGCATAGGCGTCGAACCCGCCCGACTGTATCGTCGCCGGACAGGGTGGTCAGGTCGATGCAGCTGATCGCCTTGAGCATCCAGGCCGCCTGATAGTCCTTTTTCACGCTGCGCCGCCCGGGAAGGGTGGCCGCGCGGCGTTCAACGGCCGACGTGTTCGCCTGCACCGCCCGGACCCAATCCAGGTTCAACGCCATGCCGGGGTTGCGCGGTTCCGTCACCAGCGGCAAATGCGTTGTGTGTTCTGCTGTTTGGTTATCCATGTTTTTGATCCCAGAAACCGACAGGGAAACCTCGCATGGGTGCGACATGTTAGCAAGCGATGGGGGCAGTTTCCGTTCGGGAAATTTGACCATTTGGGCAAATAATGACCCTTATTGCGAATAAGTCGCAATATCATTGACTTTGTTGCGAATCATTCTCATATTGCCAGTAACGAAATTCACAGGAAGGAGTCCGCCATGCGGATTCGCCGGTTTGCTCTGATCGTCACTTCACTGCTTCTCCCGTTGATCGGGGGACAGGCGATGGCGCAGGAGCCAATGAAAGTCGTTGCCACAACTGGCATGATCGCGGATGCCGCGCGCCAGGTTGGCGGGGACCAAGTCAAGGTCAAAGGGCTGATGGGTCCCGGGGTTGACCCACATGCCTACCGTCAGACCCGCAGCGACATTGTCGCCATGACACGTGCCGATCTGGTGCTGTGGCATGGTCTCTATCTCGAAGCGCAGATGGAAGACTTCTTTCACGATCTGGAGCGCAAGCGCAACGTCGTCGCCGTCGCTGATGGCCTGCCCAGGGACGTTCTGCGCGGTCATGATTCCTATGCGGACAAATTCGACCCACATGTCTGGATGACACCGGTTCTGTGGAAGCAGATGGTACGCCAAGTGCAAAAGGCACTGACAGATACCCGACCAGAATCAGCCGAGTTTTTTGCCGCAAACGCGGATGCGCATCTGGCAGATCTGGACCGGCTGATTGCCTATGGAACCGAAACACTGGCCAGCGTTCCGGTCAGCAACAAGGTGCTGGTCACAGCCCATGATGCCTTTGGATATTTTGGGCGGGATTTTGGGTTTGAGGTGCTGGGAATTCAGGGAATATCGACCCAATCCGAAGCCGGGCTGAACCGGATCAGCGAACTGGTCGACATGCTCGCGGATCGCAAGATTTCAGCTGTCTTTGTCGAAAGCTCGGTTTCGGATCGGTCGATCCGCGCCTTGATCGAAGGTGCTGCGTCGAAGGGCCACGAGGTTAAAATTGGCGGCGAACTTTTCTCGGACGCAATGGGTGCCGACGGTACCTATGAAGGCACCTATTTAGGGATGCTGGACCATAATATGACAACAATAGCCGGGGCGCTTGGCGCCGAAGTGCCCGAGCGCGGCATGGATGGCAAGCTTTCGGCAGGGTTTTGAGCATGACATTGGAATTGGCAAGCAATCAGGGTCAGGCACCAGCGGAAAAAGGGTTGGAACACAGCCCGCTGGCCATTCGTGGTTTGACTGTGACCTATGGTCAGAAACCAGCGGTGTTTTCTGTCGACATGACCGTCGAACCGGGCAAGATGACTGCCATAATCGGTCCCAATGGGGCCGGAAAATCCACCACGCTCAAAGCTGCATTGGGCATCATCAAGCCGGTCTCGGGGCAAGTGCAGGTGTTCGGCAAGCCGCTGGAGGATCAGCGCGCCCGCATTGCCTATGTCCCGCAACGTGCCAGTGTAGACTGGGACTTTCCCACGCGAGTGATCGACGTCGTCCTGATGGGGCTGTATCGCGAATTGGGCCTGCTGGGGCGTCTGCGCAATCGGCACAAGGCCCGCGCGATGGAGTGCCTGAACCGGGTCGGTATGCATGATTTTTCGGATCGTCAGATCGGTCAGTTGTCCGGTGGCCAGCAACAACGTGTCTTCCTGGCGCGTGCGTTGGCGCAGGAGGCGGATCTGTACCTGTTGGACGAACCGTTTGCCGGGGTGGATGCCGCCACCGAAAAGGCAATCATCAATGTCCTCAAATCCCTGCGTAAATCGGGCAAGACCGTTGTCGTTGTTCATCATGATTTGGCAACTGTGCCCGAATATTTTGACAATGTGTTCCTGATCAACACGCGCAAAGTTGCCGAAGGATCTGTTGCGACAACCTTTACCGCCGAAACCTTGCAGGCCGCCTATGGCGGGCGGCTGGCCACTGCACAGGTGGATCAGCTGACACTGGCCGCGGGGTAAATACCATGCTGTTCGAAGCTCTGACGCTTCAGCTTGGCTATAACGCCACGCTGGTGGCTATTGGTGCGACCCTGCTGGGGGTTTCAGCCGGTGTCACCGGGACTTTCCTGTTTCTGCGCAAGCGGGCTTTGGTCAGCGATGCGGTATCTCATGCGACGCTTCCTGGAGTATGCGTGGCCTTCATCCTCATGGCCATGCTGGGCGGGGATGGGCGAAATCTGGTGGGTCTCTTGCTGGGCTCGGCGGTGTCGGCTGGAATCGGTCTGTGGTGTCTCAACTGGTTGACTCGCAACACACGGCTGGCCGAAGACGCGGCAATCGGTGCCGTGTTGTCGGTGTTCTTTGGGTTTGGGATTGTGCTGCTGACTGTCATCCAAACGCTGGGTGTGGGTCGCCAGGCGGGTCTCGAGGGGTTCCTGTTGGGCTCGACCTCTGGGATGTTGTGGGCCGATGCGTTGGTGATTGCGGGCGGCGGGGCGGTTACCCTGTTTCTGATCCTTCTGCTGCGCAGGCCGATGACGTTGGTGGCATTTGATCCCGAATATGCGGCTGCGCGCGGGTTGCCCGTCGACAGGATTGATCTGGCGATGATGGGGCTGGTTATGGCTGTAACGGTTGTGGGGCTCAAGATCGTGGGGCTAATCCTGATCGTCGCCCTGTTGATCATTCCCGCTGTCACAGCCCGTTTCTGGACCGAACGAAGTGATCATGTGGTGCTGTTGGCGGGTCTGACGGGTGGCATATCCGCCTATCTGGGGGCGGCGATTTCCGCGTCGGCCCCGAACCTGCCAACAGGTCCGATCATCGTGTTGATGAGCTTTGCGCTGTTTGCCTTGTCGATGCTGCTTGCCCCCAATCGTGGTGTTTTGGCCGCGATCTTGCGCTATGTTCGCTTTCAGCGCCGGGTGCACGTTCGTCAAGGCTTGTTGGCGTTGTCCCAAGGGCAGCCAATCTATGAAAAATTGACTCTGAGATTGCTCAACCGTGCCGGATTGGTGCGCCTGGACGGGGTCGCTACGGACACAGGTCGCGCACGCGCCGCCAAGGCGCTACGCGACGAGAAACGTTGGGAAGTGGTGCGTTCAGACCAGGCGCATGAAGCCGCTGCCGCGCTGTATGACGGGTTGCGTGAAATCGAAACCGTGCTGACCCGTGATCAAATTGATGAAATCGACCGCCGAATCGGCGGGCCAAAAGAGGTGCCGGCATGAGTGGTGAAGAATTTGTCCCCCTGTCGCTGACACCTTTGCTGATCGGCACATTTGCCGCTGTGGCCTGTGCGTTACCTGGCAATTTTCTGTTGTTGCGGCGTCAGGCGCTGATCGGTGATGCGATCAGCCATGTGGTGTTGCCCGGGATCGTGGTGGCCTTTTTGATCACCGGGGCCATTTCGGCCTGGCCGATGATGCTGGGGGCCGCCGGGGCGGCGGTGGTTGCCGTGGTGATGATCGAAGCAATTCGCCGGTTGGGTCGGATCGAACCGGGGGCAGCCATGGGGGTGGTGTTCACCACAATGTTTGCCGGGGGTGTTCTGCTGCTCGAACAGACCGATACTTCGACCGTGCATCTTGATGTGGAACACGCGCTATACGGCAACCTTGAAAGCCTGATCTGGCTGGATGCTGTGGGCTGGGCATCGTTGCTGGATACCCAGGCACTGGCGCATCTGCCGGTCGAACTGCCCCGCATGGCTTTGACTCTCGTCGGAGTGCTGGTGTTTACCGCACTCTTCTGGCGCGCGCTCAAGATCTCGACCTTTGACGAAGGGTTTGCCCGGACCATGGGGATCCGGGTCAATATGTTGGGCATGGCGCTGGTCATCACTGCTGCGATTGCCGCTGTGGCCGCCTTTGATGCAGTGGGGTCGATTATCGTGATAGCGATGTTTATCTGTCCGCCCGCTGCGGCGCGTATGATGACCAACCGGCTCGAGGGGCAAGTCGGGTGGAGTGTTGTCTTTGCCGTGATTTCGGCGGTTCTGGGGTATGTTCTGGCAGGCTATGGCCCGATGTGGATTGGCGGCAGTGACGCGGTTTCGGCAGCAGGTATGATTGCTACTGTTTCGGGCGTCATCCTCGCTCTGGCAGCAAAATTTGGCCCGTGTCGCAACCGCACAGGTGCCCCTGTTTCGGCATGACCCCCGGGTCCAGACACAGGCCCTGGCAGGGTCGAATTATTCTGTTGGATCGCGTGTGTTTTCTGACTTAACCACCCTGTGACGCATCTGGCAGAATCGCAGGTGCATATGCTAAGTGTTGTTGTATGGCACATGCGAACCCCAATATCAGCGAAAACCGCCCCGTCATCCGTCAACTTGATGACAGCGCAATCAACCGTATTGCGGCGGGCGAAGTCGTCGAACGCCCGGCTTCCGCGGTCAAGGAACTGGTGGAAAACGCCATTGATGCGGGGGCAACCCGGATCACCATCGACATTGCCGATGGCGGCAAGACCCTGATCCGTGTCACCGACGACGGATGTGGTATGCCTCCGGACGAGCTGCCTCTGGCCCTGTCGCGTCATGCAACATCCAAGATTGACGGCTCGGACCTGCTCAACATTCACACCTTTGGGTTTCGCGGTGAAGCGCTGCCTTCTCTGGGTGCGGTGGGCCGCCTGACGATCATCAGCCGGGCCGAAGGGTACGACGCCGCTCAGATTCGGGTGTCTGGCGGGCAGATGGATCCGGTCAAACCAGCGGCGCTGCGATCAGGTACAATTGTAGAACTACGTGACCTGTTTTTTGCCACCCCAGCACGATTAAAATTCATGCGATCAGACCGGGCGGAATCCCAGGCAATTGGCGATGTGGTCAAACGTCTGGCCATGGCTGAACCGTCAGTGGGGTTCACGTTGCGTGATGTGTCGGGTGGTGGCGAAGGGCGCGTGACCTTTCGGGCTGATCCGCTGTCTGGCGATCTATTCGACGCCTTGCATGGACGACTGGCGCAGGTTCTGGGGCGTGAATTCGCTGAAAACGCACTGCGCATTGATGCGACCCGCGACGGAATTCGGTTGTATGGTTATGCCGCCTTGCCCACCTATTCGCGGGGGGCTTCGGTGGCGCAGTTCCTGTTCGTGAACACACGTCCGGTCAAGGACAAGACCCTGCAAGGCGCATTGCGCGCTGCCTATTTTGATTTCCTTAGCCGTGACCGCCATCCGGCGGCGGCACTATTCATTGATTGCGATCCAACCCTGGTCGATGTGAACGTGCACCCGGCCAAATCCGAAGTTCGTTTCCGAGATCCCGGGATTGCGCGCGGCCTGATCGTTTCGGCCCTACGTCATGCGCTTGCCGAAGCCGGGCACCGGGCCTCGACCACGGTTGCAGACGCGACGTTGGGTGCCATGCGACCCGAGCAGCCGAGCCAGACCCGCGTGTATCAGATGGACCGGCCTTCTCTGGGCGCGCGGGTTGCCAATTATGCGGCGCAGCGCCCGGCCAATCCCGAACCTTTTGGGTTTGAGGATCTCAAGCAGGACTACAGCGGTCGTGTTGTCGAAACCCCGCTGGAGCCAACTCAAAGCGAAGATCCCGCCAGTACCGAGGAACAGCACCCGCTGGGCGCCGCCCGGGGGCAAGTGCATGAAAACTATATCATCGCACAGACGGCTGATGGCATGGTTATCGTCGATCAGCACGCGGCCCATGAACGGCTGGTCTATGAAAAGCTGAAAAATCAAATGGCCGAAAACGGCGTCGCAGCCCAGGCTTTGTTGATTCCTGAAATCGTCGAACTGTCCGACAATGACTGTGCCCGGCTGGTCGACGTTGCCGACGAGTTGTCAAAATTCGGATTGACCATCGAACCTTTCGGCGGAAATGCCGTCGCGGTGCGTGAAACCCCTGCCATCTTGGGAGAGGTCAATGCCACTGCGATGATCAGGGACATTCTGGACGAACTGGACGATCAGGGCACCAGCCAATTGGTTCAGGCCAAGGTCGAAGCGATTCTGTCCCGTGTTGCCTGCCATGGCTCGATTCGCTCGGGCCGTCGCATGCGCGGCGAAGAAATGAACGCCCTGCTGCGCGAGATGGAAGCCACGCCCCATTCGGGCCAGTGCAACCATGGCCGCCCAACCTATGTAGAACTGAAGCTGGCCGATATTGAACGGTTGTTCGGACGCAGTTGATCCCATTCATCAGGCACGCTAGAGATTGTGGAAACAAAACAAGAACGGGCGGGCGATATGACTGAAATTGCGGGATTGGGATTTGCCCTGAATGATCCGCTGGCGATTGCAGCGCTGGCCGGCGTTGCAACATCTCTGTTGATTGTCATTCTGCTGTTCTTGGCACTGCGCGCGGCCAATCGGTCTGCCCGAATGACCGAACCGCTTGCACAGCAGATGTATCACCTTGGCCAGCATGTTCAGCAATTGGGCCAAGGACAGGAACAACTGCGCGGCGGGCTGCAGCATGTGTCGGAAACCCAGGCCAACGCTCAGGTACAGATGATCCAGACGGTCGAAGCGCGGCTCGCCGCCGTTCAGCAGAACATGAGCGATCGTCTTGCCGACAACGCCCTGCGTGGCCAGCGTGCAATGGCTGACATGCAAGAGCGGATGAAAGAAAGCCTGCACGGCTCCTCCAAGCAGACCACGGCGTCGCTGACCCAGTTGCAAGAGCGGCTAAAGATGATCGACAAGGCGCAAGATAACATTACCAAACTCTCTGGTGATGTCCTGAGCTTGCAGGACATTCTGTCCAACAAACAGACACGGGGCGCATTCGGAGAGATTCAGCTGAATGACATCGTGTCCAAGGCCCTGCCAGCCGACAGCTATTCGCTGCAACACACCCTGTCCAACGGAAAACGCGCCGATTGCCTGATCCATCTGCCAAACCCACCCGGCCCGATCGTGATCGACAGCAAATTTCCTCTGGAACCTTATGAAGCCCTGCGCAAGGCCGAGACCCAAGTCCAGCTTCAAGAGGCGGCGCGCATGATGAAAACCGCAATTCGTGCTCATATCAAAGCCATCTCAGAAAAATATATCATTGATGGGGAAACCGCCGAAGGCGCGCTGATGTTCCTGCCCTCCGAAGCGGTATATGCAGAGCTGCACGCCAATTTTCCCGATATCGTGCGTGAAGGTTTCACCGCCAAGGTCTGGATCGTCTCGCCTACAACCTGTATGGCCACATTGAATACCATGCGTGCCATACTGAAAGATGCCAGGATGCGGGAACAGGCCGGGGCAATTCGAACCGAGCTGGGCCTGTTGCACAAGGATGTAGAGCGGCTGGGAGACCGGGTTGGAAATCTGGACAGACACTTTGGCCAGGCGACCAAGGACCTCTCGGAAATCAAGATCAGCGCGGAAAAGGCAGGGCGTCGTGCCCAGAGACTGGACAATTTTGACTTTGAGGAATTGGCTCCGAAACCGTCCGAGAATGTTGTGCCGCTGAGCAAAACCGAAGGATGAGCGACGTGAATCCGGATATCGCCCTGTTGCGCGCCGCTGAAATCGAATCCGAACGGTTGGTATCCCTGTTGCGCATCGGGGTTGGATTGGCCTTGCTGGTTTCGTTCTTCCTGATTGTGTCACCGGTGGACCCGCTCGCAAAATTCCTTCTGAAACGTCAGTGGTTCTTTGCCGTTCTGACCATGACGGCCTATTTGCTGCTGGGGGTCGTGTTCTACCTGATGGCCCGTAAGGGACAGTTGCGCCACTGGATGATCTGGCCTGCGGTCGCTGCGGATAGCCTCTTTCTGCTTGGGAATGCGTGGCTGGGGTTGATGAATACCGGGCTTGCCGGGCAACTTGTATTTGTTCTGCCCCCGGCGTGGCTTGTCCCTTTGGTCTTTGCTTTTGGTGTGTTGCGGTTCGATCCGTACAAGCAGGCGTTTGGGGTGGGTGTGGTGGTGCTCGGACTCGCGGTCCTGTTTCTGATACCGGGAGAGGGCAGGGAGGGGCTGGACGTAAACAGGGTCACCATTTTTCTGTCCTTCGCGCCGAATCTGATGCGGTTGGCTATGATTGCTCTGGCTGGTGCGGTTTTGGTGGTGGCCGCGCAACGGATGCGGCGTCTGTTGTTCCGCTCGCTGACGGAGGCCCGACAAAGGGCAAATCTGACTCGATACCTGCCTGCGCAACTGGCAAGCCGTTTGGCGGATGATGGGTTGAACGTGCTGCGACAGGGGGCGCGGCAGACAATGTCCATCATGTTCATCGACATTCGCGGTTTCACCAGTTGGTCGCAGAACCAGGATCCGGGTGATGTCAGCCGATTTATTTCGGAATATCGCAGTCGTGTGTCTGAGGTCGTGCGTGCGCAGGGCGGTATCATCGACAAATTCATGGGGGATGCCGTGATGATCCTGTTTGACGGTAAAGATGACGCTGCCTGTGCATTGCGGTGTGCCACAGGTTTGGCCGAGGAAATCGCCCGGTGGTCTGATACACGGGCGGATCCTATCAAGGTCGGGATCGGGATTCACCGCGGAGACGTGTTTTGCGGTGTCGTCGGTGGAGCGGATCGGCTGGAGTATTCGGTGTTTGGGGACGTGGTGAACAGCGCTGCGCGTCTGGAGCAATTGACCAAAGACGTTGGGTTCACGGTCATTGCATCGCATGATGTTCTGGGCGCGGCAGATGCCGATAAGGTGGGGTGGTGCGCCTTGCCGGCTGTTGAATTGCGTGGCCGCACCGGCTGCGTTCAGATCAGTGGCTGGTCGCCGACAACCCAATAGACGTGCACAAAGCCCGCGCCAAACCGGGCGCGTGTGGCAACGGTTTTCTTGCGCGGGCCTGAAATGTCGGTTGCCTGTGTCACCGGTGGCGGTCTCACGTATTGCGCCAGATCAAGGACGTAGTGCGCAACTGCGCTATCTGATCAGGTAGCAAACGTGAACGGAAGGAAGGAAGCGACATGGAAATCTCTGCCCGGAAAGTGGCTCAGGTTGCGTTGATGGCGCGGGAACTGGACCGGGCCGAAGGTGAATTGCGCGCCTTTATCGACCGGTTGAACGAAGACGAACAGGCCGAGCTGGTTGCGGTGATGTGGGTTGGACGCGAGAGCTTTTTCGCCGAAGATCTGGCCGAAGCCATTGCCACTGCAAAATCCGAGGCTTCGACCCCCTGTGCCGATTACCTGTTGGGAACACCGCATTTGTCGGATCACCTGGAAAACGGGCTGGAGGCGTTGGGTATTTCGGTCGAAGATGTGGAAAACGACCTGATGTAGGCGGGGTTTCCGCCAGCGGCAGGTGCGAGGGGCCAGCCGCTCGCGCTCCCCGGAGTTTTCTGGGCAAGATGAATGAAGGAGCACCGTGTTTCGGGCGCTCCCTTTTTTGTATCAGGCCGTTTGGTCGACCACTTGAAGATGCTGAGCGAGCTTGGCGATTTCTCCCATCCATTTTGCGACCAGGGCTGGATCTGAGGGGGCCGCGCTGACACCGGGGGCGATTTTGCCGTTGATCACAGCTTCGATCGCAAAGGAGACAGGGAACGAAACCAGCCGCGCCATGGCCGTGCCGCGTTCGTCGCCCCAGGCATCCATCACATAGGTTTTGTGCCAGACCGTCGTGCCATCCTTTTCCGCCTTGAGATCGACGCAGAGCACAACGCGGTCGGCTTCGCCTTCGTCATATGCATTTTCGGTCCAGAATTGGTCCGACATTTCCTTGAGCCTTGCGTCACCTTCGGGGCCGCTCAGGGTTTCAACCTCTTTGAAAACGCCATCCCAAGCCTGGGCCCAGCCATTCAGGCGTAGAGTGCCACGCACGAATTGCTTGACCGACCAATCTGTTCCGAACTCGTACTGCTGCATAAAGGGCAATGAGTCCCGATTGGGATAGACCTCGAAGCTCTCTGGTGTGGGCAGTGGCGCTGTATAGGAGCTGATCGCATCCCAAGGGCGTGCGACATCCAGCGGCGCGTGGTACCGGATTGATTTTGAAGGGGAGCGCAACGCCTTGAGCACGCCCAGCGGTGACCAACTGAATTTGTAGCGGAAGGGGTTTGGCGTTTTGGGAATTCCCCCGCAATATGACAGAAAGCTGATGTCGTTGGCTGCGTCACAGGCCGCTGATTCCTTGTAGTCGTCCACCAGCGCATGCGCCATCAAATGGTCGATGCCCGGGTCCAGGCCAACTTCGTTCACCAGACAGACACCGGCGTCGCGGGCCTTGTCATTCAGGGCGCGCATTTCGGGGGCAATATAAGACGAGGATACAAAATGGGCGCCGCGTTCGATGGCGAGCTCTGCCAGTGGCACATGCCAGTCGCCGGGCAGCATCGACACGATCACATCCTGTGGGCTGAGCATCTGACCCAGGTTGGCGATACTGAAAGTGTGAATATTGGTGGTCAGGTCGCCCACTGCTTCGCGGGCCTTGTCAGCTGTTCGATTCCAGACGGCCACATCATGGCCCATTTCCAGCAGCCGACGCAGGCCGGGGATGGCTGATAGCCCTGTTCCGCACCAGTGAATTGTCATTGGGTTTCCTTCCTCATCCGAATTTCAGTTTGGCGGTGACGATGGTGAGTACAGCCATGACCGCACAGATATTGGCCAGGATCAGCGGCCAGTCTGTGACCATGATCCCATAAACAAGCCACAGCGAGACAGTCGCCAGAAACATCAGGTTTGAAGCCAACGACAGGCTCGACGTATCCCGAGTTGCCCAGACCTTCCATGCCTGTGGGATCCAACAGATGGTGCCCAGGATCGCGGCTACAAATCCAATGTACATCGGGTTCACTGCGGCAGATGCTCCAGAAATGTTGCTTTGGCTCGGCCCCAGACACCGGAGTCGATATCAGTCAGGGTCGTCAGAGACGCCAACAATTGTGCGGCGTAGTCTTGTGAGCTTTCGACCGGCAGCATTGATGGCAGATTGTCGATTGCCATGACGTCCAGCACCGGATCTGTGGCAACGCGCAGCGCCGGGTTTTCCCAACTGGTGGCACGGTCGTAGACGGGGACCGGGTTATAGTCGCTGTCCGGGTCACAGGCGACATCGCCGATGGCGCTCAATGTGCGATTTGCGTTCAGGGCCGTTTGCGGGACGAATACCGGAGTGCCCGGGCGTGCAAAAATGCAGTTCAGGAACAGGTCGTGATCCAGGATTTCGGGGAATGGCCCGCCACTGGCTGTCTCTGCCATATCCCATTTGGTGACCGAAATGCCCATCGCCTCGCATAGGTCCGCCGCGCCGGTGCCGACGCGGCCCAACGCGCCGATGACGATCGCCCGCGGGCGCGGTTTGCCGGTGGCTTCGACTTCGGCCAAAAGTTCTGCAACAAGAGTGTCCTTGCCGGGGTAAACACCAACGGGGCCGCAGATCTTGCCATGCTGTTGGGCCGCCCATGCCTTGAGCGTGACAGCGGCACCGGCATATCCGGCCCAATACCCAAAGGCCGCGACACGGCGACCGGATTCGTCCACCAGATATTCCAGATCATAGAGCGTGCCGCCCCCGGCCTTGAACCGCTCCAACAGGGCCTTGCCGGAATGCTGCCCTTTGAAGGCGTGGCCAAACATGATGTGTTTGTGGGGTAGCGGTGTGCCGGTTTCGGGCAGTTCCTTGAGACCAAAGATGATTGCGTCCAACGGGGCCTCGGGCCAGCTGTTTTCGGGCGCGATTTCACATCCGGCATCCACATAACCCTGTAGCGGAATTGCCCGGACCGAGCTTTCTTCGACGGTGACCCGGATACCGGCGTCCATCAGGGATTTGGCACCCTCGGGGGTCAGGCCAACACGTTCTTCATTTGGGCGTTGCTCCGCCCGGACCCAGAGATGTGTCATCTGTCTTCCTTTACAACATGCCTTTGGCGTAAACTGCGCGCACCGACGCACGGTTCTCCATCGCCGTCATGAATTCCCTGATCTTGGGGAAGTTGTCCAGCTTTACTCCGTCGCCTTCTAGCCAGCTGGTAATGACATACAGGTAGCAATCCGCCAGGCTGACCGTGTCGCCCAGCACAAATGGGCCACGCAATCCGAATTGCGTGATGTATTGGCAGGAGTCCGTCATGGTCTGGGGGACCTTGGCCTTCATGTCCTTGTAAGAGGAGGGTTGGCTGGCCCAACGGCTGCCGCGCATCTTGTGGGCGTGATTCACATGCATGGTCGAGGCGAGATAGAACATCACCTCGCGCATGCGGGCCGCTTTGATGGGATCACTGGGACGCAGACCGGCGTCGGGATTCAGGTCTGCTATGAATTCCAGCAGTGCGCCGGTTTCGGTCAGGATCCCCCCATCGGCGACCAGGGCAGGGACGCGGCCTTTGGGGTTGATTTGCTGGTAGCCCGAAGTGGTTTGCTCCTTGGCGGCGAAATCCACCTGGATCGGATCATAGGTCACCCCGGCTTCTTCCAGAGCGATGGCAACGGCGACCGAGATCGTGCCTGGTGCATAGTAAAGCTGCATGTTCATTTCTATCCCTCCCAAAGGGTGGTCAAAGATGGGTTTGCGCGTGATGGCGCGCTGGGTGTTCCAGATGCGGAATGGCGTTGAACAGAACCGGGCTCAGGTGGTGATCAATCGGATGCAGTCGGTGCATGGAGGTGTTCATGATTGCAAGCGCTATCCGGGCCATATTCAGTGTGTCCAACCCCAATGCGCGTGCCATTACCATGGAAATCAACGCACCCGACGTGACAACCAATGCCGGACCGTCCCCAGCGGAAATTTCTGTCAGAACCGATCCAACGCGGGTTTCGAAGGCGTCCCAGGTTTCTGGCGGTGACTCGATTTCATTCTGCTGCCAGGCGTGAAACACCCGGGGCAGATGCCGGACGAACCCTTCGCGTTCGGTGGGGATGGCAACCCCTTGTTGTTCTTCGAGCAATTGGGCGAGTGTAAAATATTCGATTTCGTTCAGCCGGGCATCCCGCACGATACCGTCGGCGACATTCATGCTGGATGCTGTTTCGATATGCCGGGTCAAGGTGCCGGAAAACACCCGGGGGTGATAGGCTCGGCTATCGCGCAAATAGGTGCCCAACCACTCCGCTTGCTGGTGACCCAATGCGCTTAGCTTGTCATAGCTGGCTTCATCGCGGGCCTGGGTATTGGCCTGACCATGGCGGACAAGGGTGATATGGGACATGAACCGGATTCCAAAAGACTGACGGGCAAGTTCTAGGGGAGGATGGGAGCCGGGACCAGAGGCGTTTTTGGCCATCGTTGCGTCGAAAACACCAGTGGTGGTGTGTTTTGAGATTGCGGGAACCTCGGGTGGGGATATTTTTGACCATAAGAAGGTGGAACGCAGTGCAAGGGGCGGATGATGCAGATTGATGAGCAGCGGTTTCTGGCGGATTTGCACAGGTTGCGATCATTTGGGGCATCAGGTGTCGGTAAAGGTGTGATCCGGCCGGCGTTCAGCGCCGCGGATGTGGTCGCGCGCACTTGGTTGGCAGAGCGTATCGAAGACGCCGGGTTGGTTCCGCATTTTGATCCCCTTGGCAACCTGTTTGGATTGGCGGAAGGGCGGTCTTTGCTGGTTGGATCGCATAGCGACAGCCAGCCCGAAGGCGGTTGGCTGGACGGGGCGCTGGGCGTAATTTCCGGATTGGAGATCGCCCGCGCCGCGCGTGCTGCTGGCGGACCTGCAGTGTCGGTGGTGAGTTTCCAGGATGAAGAGGGCCGGTTCGGGGTGACCACCGGATCAGAAGTCTGGAGCGGCAAGACCTCTTTGAAGGAGGCGGATCAGTTTATCGACAATACCGGAACGACGATGGCACAGGCGCGCGGCGTTCTGGCCGATGTGGCACAGGACTTTTTGCCCCATGACAGGTTTAGCGGTTTTGTCGAGATGCACATCGAACAAGGCCCTGCGTTAGATCAGAGCGGCGAAAAGATCGGGGTCGTGACCGATATTGTTGGCATTCGCGATATGAGGATCACCTTGGACGGGCAGCAGAACCACGCAGGCACGACTCCGATGGCGGTGCGCCAGGACGCGTTTCAGGCGCTTGCGACCTTTAACATGGAGCTGGCGCGGAGGTTTGCCAACGTCGTGACCCCTGCAACAGTCTGGACCATCGGACATGTGTCGCTGCATCCCAATGCAGCCTCGATCGTGCCCGGGCGGGTGCGGTTTTCCATGCAGTGGCGAGATGGGGATCTGGATCGACTGACCCGGATGGAACAGATCATACTGGAGCTGGCAGAAGAAATTGGCCAGCGCCACAGCGTAACAGTTTCCTTGGGGCCGGTGATGGGGATTGATCCCAAGCCGATGGACGTCAACATTCAGGCGGCCCTGGCGGTGGCAGCAACGGATCTGGCACCGGGTGTTTGGCGTAACATGACGTCAGGTGCCTTGCATGACGCAGCAAATATGGCGTCCGTTATGCCGGTGGGCATGCTGTTTGTTCCATCGATCAACGGGATCAGCCACGCCTTTGACGAGGACACGGACGAAGCGGATCTGGTCCTGGGTCTGCGTGTACTCGCCCGCGCGGTTCAGGCTCTGGCGTAGCCGCGCCGGATCATACGATTGCGATGTTGGTCTGCGGCGACCGAGGCGTCACGCAGGTTTCCATAGATACTGATGACACTTTGCCCGCCCCGTCCGGCAACCCCCCATTCGCGCAGAACCGAAACTTCGGAGAACAGGTTCATCGCCAGTTCGATCCGGTAAAACCGGGGTGCGCGGGTCGGGGTGCGGTTGTAAAGCAGACAGGTGGCCATATCCAGAATCTATCGCTCCCGATTCGGTGCCGCAAGAGGGTGCGTTCAGATGATGTCCAGAACCCTCAAGCCCAATCCAAGAGCCGAGAGGGATGCCAGCGCAAAGGCCAAGGTGCGCAGAACCGGAATTCCCAGAGCATAAATTACATAATGGGCGATCAGGCCGATGGTAAACGTCATGGCCAATGTTCCGGGATAGCTGTCGTCGGGTCGGGTCAGCATCGCGATGATCGCCAATGGGGCAAAGGCGACATAGGCTTCGACAGCGACGATGTGCGCCCGTATGGCGCGTTGTGCCCATGCGGACTGAGGAATGTCGTCCGGGCTGGGATTCGCCAGGCCGCCCATCAGCCCCCGCACCATGATTCGATCCAGGATATAGGGAACCCAGGCGATAGCGACCCAAAGACCACTGAGGGCTGTGAAATACTGTAACTGCGTCATGACCGTCTCCTTGCGAAAATATTCGCAAGTGTACGGGAAGAGGCGGCGTTCTCAAAATATGGCGTCGATGTCGTGCGTTGTAATGGCGTGGTATCCGGCAAGAACAAAAATGGCCTGCCCGAGGGGCAGGCCGAGATTTTTGCCAGATGGTCTGATGTGACCGGATCAGGCGGCCTTGCGCCCGCCTGCGGGCCGGCGCGACCGACGACGGTTGTTTTGTTGTGGCTTTGGTGCGGCTTTGGTTTGCTCAACAGCCCAGGGACGGCCGCTGGCCACGGGAATATCCTTGCCCATGGTTTTCTGAATCGCCTTGAGTTCGCCCATTTCACCGGGTGCGCAGAATGCGATCGCGGCCCCGTCGCGCCCGGCACGGGCCGTCCGGCCGATGCGGTGCACATAATTGTCAGGCACATTGGGAAGGTCAAAGTTGTAGACGTGGCGTACATCCGGAATATCCAGGCCGCGGGCCGCCACATCGGTGGCGACCAGAACCCGGGTTTCGCCACATTTAAAACTGCGCAGGGCGCGTTCGCGTTGGCCTTGGGATTTGTTGCCATGCACCGACCCGGCGGCAAAACCGGCCTTTTCCAGCGCTTTCATCAGGCGTTCGGCACCGTGTTTCGTGCGCGAAAACACCAGCGCCAGCTCATCGCGGTGCGCATCCAGCAACTCGATCAGCAGTTTGGTCTTTTCGGCCTGCGCGATAAAATGCACGGCCTGGGTCACCTTGTCGGCGGGTTTGCCCGGAGGTGCAGTTTCCACGCGCACCGGGTTGGTCAGATACGCAGCAGCGATTTCCGACATCTGTTTCGGCATGGTGGCCGAAAACAGCATGGTCTGGCGTTCTTTTGGCAGCAGTGGTGCGATTCGGCGCAGCGCATGGATGAATCCGAGATCCAGCATCTGATCGGCTTCGTCCAGGATCAGAAACTGTGTCTGGTCCAGGCGCACGGCCTTGCGGTCCAACAGGTCAATCAGGCGGCCGGGGGTCGCGACCAGCAGATCCACGCCCTTTTGCAGGCGGTTGATCTGGGGATTGATCGACACGCCACCCACAACCAGGCTGACCCGGGTCGATGTGCCATCGGCATAAGATTTCAGGTTATCCACGATCTGGTTGGCCAGTTCGCGTGTGGGGGCCAGGATCAGCGCCCGCACGGATTTCGGGGCCGGACGCCCCTCCATCCGCTGAACTGCGCTGAGCAACGGCAGACCAAAGGCCAGTGTTTTGCCTGTTCCGGTCTGGGCCAGACCCATCACGTCACGTCCGTTCATGGCGTGGGGGATGGCTTTCTTCTGAATGGGTGTGGGTTCGGTGATCCCGAGACCTTCGAGATTGGCGATCAGGCGGGGGGTGAGCCCCAGCATATTAAATTCCAAGAGCCGTGTCCTTTATCGGCGGGGCGGTTTGCACAAACCGCACAAATGACTAGCAGCGCCCCGGAATGGAGCGCCATCGCGTTGGTGTTGCGCAAAGCTCTGTCGCAGGGCCGAATTGCCCATACCCCGTCTTCGCGCTGACCCCCGCGTGAATTGGGTATCAGTATATATGGTAGGTTTATGCTGCGCTGCCCTGTCTGGGCTATGGTGCCAAATGGCGCGCGGTCCGCTCACGCTGCGGACAAGGCATTCAAGGGCATATGGCGGCTGGCGCAGCGTTTGTCAACCTTGGTGCGTTGAGGTTGATTTATATGTCCTGTGCCATGCAATCGATGCATAGCGGGCAGTCTCAGGGACGTGTTGTCAGCCGGTGTATGGAAACATATCTGACCCTTTGTTCAGAAACAGGAACGAAATCACACACCATCGGGGAATACGCCCCGACCGAAGACAAGGACACGTCTCATGGCTCATACTACTTATATGCCGAACACCGGTTTTGGCCTGATAGCTCGCATGCGCGACGCTGTTGGCACGTTTTTTGCCACTCGGGCCCAGACCGCCGAGTTCAACCGCACCTATTCAGAGCTGCAGGGGCTCAGTGATCGTGAATTGAATGACATCGGCATTCGTCGTTGCGATATTGCAGACCGCGTTCACAAGCACATCTACTGTAGCTGATCCGGTTGGAACGGGGTGGACACAAATCCCACCCCGGTTCCTGAACGGTCAATATCTAGGTGGGTGACAACCGCATTTTTGCCGACAATCGCTCTGGCCCGATCTGACCAATCAACGGGCATCCCAATGTTTCTTGCAAGGCGTCGGTCAGTTCTTCGACTGTTTGGGTTGAAACGAACATACCTCCGGTCCGGTCGGCCAGACACTTGGCGACGGTGTCTCCGTCGGCAAAAGCTGATTGTTCCGGATTGTCCCAGCCAAAGAAATCCACGACAACCTTGAACCCGATGACATGTACGGTCAGATCCCGCCCGGTTCGTGCCAACGCGTCCGCCAGGGCGCAGGGGCGACCACCGCAGGTTTCATTGCCATCCGTCACCAACACCACAATGCCCGGACGTCGTTCATAATCCAGTGTCTGGGCGGCGGCGTGAACGGACGCTGCCAGGGGGGTCATCCCGCTGGGGTTCAGTCTCTCGATTTCGTCTATGATCGGTTCGGCAGCCTGATCAACGGGACCAAAGCGCAGATCAATGTTGCTACAGGCATCTTTCGGACCCGGGCCATAGATCAACAGACCCACTCTGCGATAAGGCGCGATCCGGGGCATAGCCTGACGAATGGCGCTGCGTGCGTCCACGATCCGGGTGGCTTCCTGGATGTCGAATCCGATCTCCTGCATTGACGCAGACCCATCAAACACCAGCATGGCGTCGCGGGCGCAATCAGCAAGGGATTGCGCGGGATGGGCCAGCGCCCCACACATCAAAAGCGCGGCGGGAAGGTGAGAGACAGCCATCTGATAAAGATAGGGCGTGGATTTCAATTTCAACACGCCTCCTTTGGTGCGGGTCTCGGCGCGCCCATGAGCTTTGCCAGGGCCATGGGTGTCTTACAAAACGCTTGGGCGTGCCAGTTTGAACCGGATGCAGGAAAGCTTGCATCAGCGGGACTGTGGGTCTATACGCCCACGGTGGCCTGTTGGGTCACGAGAATCAACATCAAGAAAAGCCGTGGTTGACCCGTTAACGCTTCGGGGGTCACATCCGGCAAGGAGAAGCGATATGAAACTGAACGAACTGCGCGACAATCCTGGCGCAACCAAAAAACGCATGCGCGTTGGCCGTGGCCCTGGGTCCGGCAAAGGTAAAATGGGTGGCCGTGGTATCAAAGGTCAAAAATCCCGTTCGGGTGTGGCAATCAATGGTTACGAAGGTGGCCAAATGCCTCTGTACCAGCGCCTGCCAAAGCGTGGCTTTAACAAGCCGAACCGCAAAGAATTCGCCGTTATCAACCTGGGCCTGATCCAGAAATTCGTTGATGCTGGCAAACTGGACGGCGCGGCCGCGATCACCGAAGATGCGCTGATCGCATCCGGTCTGGTCCGCCGCAAACTGGACGGCATCCGCGTTCTGGCCAAAGGTGAAGTCACCGCCGCCCTGAACGTCGAAGTAACAGGTGCTTCGAAAGCTGCCGTAGAGGCAGTTGAGAAGGCAGGCGGCTCGCTGAAGGTCACTTCTGCGTCTGCGGCAGAGTAACGGCTTGTGAGCGGCACCTTTGCCGCTTACATAGGTCCCGAGTTTTCCATCAACGCCGCCCGAGCCGGAAAACGGTTCCGGGCGGCGTTTGCATCTAGAGAGACCGATTAATGGTATCAGCAGCAGAACAAATGGCGGCCAACACAAGCTGGGCCGCACTGGGCAAAGCCACCGATCTGCGCAACCGAATCCTGTTCACGCTGGCCTTGTTGATCGTTTACCGGCTGGGGACTTTCATCCCGGTGCCTGGTATCGACGGCAACGCACTGCGCGAATTCATGGAATCGGCGGGGCAGGGCATTGGCGGCATGGTGTCGATGTTCACCGGCGGCGCATTGGGGCGTATGGGTATCTTTGCCCTGGGCATCATGCCGTATATTTCAGCATCGATTATCGTGCAGCTGCTGACAGCCATGGTTCCTCAACTTGAACAGTTGAAGAAAGAAGGCGAGCAGGGCCGTAAAAAGATCAACCAGTACACTCGCTTCGGGACTGTCGCGCTGGCAACGGCGCAGGCATACGGGCTGGCCGTCTCACTGGAATCGGGTGATCTGGCGACGGATCCCGGTATGTATTTCCGCATGGCCTGTATGGTGACACTGGTCGGTGGCACCATGTTCCTGATGTGGTTGGGTGAACAGATCACCGCGCGCGGTATCGGCAATGGCATCTCGTTGATCATCTTTGTCGGCATCATTGCCGAAGTTCCGGCCGCACTGGCGCAGTTCTTTGCTTCGGGTCGGTCTGGCGCGCTGAGCCCGGCGATCATCATCGCTGTGATTGTGATGGTGATTGCGACGATCATGTTCGTGGTTTTCATGGAACGTGCGCTGCGCAAGATCCACATCCAATATCCACGCCGTCAGGTGGGGATGAAGGTCTATGACGGCGGCTCTAGCCACCTGCCGGTCAAAGTGAACCCAGCAGGCGTTATTCCAGCCATTTTTGCCAGCTCTCTGCTGTTGTTGCCGGTCACGATTTCGACCTTTTCGTCCGGTGCGGCTACTGGGCCTGTGATGTCCTGGCTGCTGGCCAACTTTGGCCCCGGTCAACCGCTGTACTTGCTGTTCTTTGTTTCGATGATCGTGTTCTTTGCGTATTTCTATACGTTCAACGTATCGTTCAAACCCGATGAAGTTGCCAACAATCTGAAGAACCAGAATGGGTTTGTCCCTGGCATTCGTCCTGGCAAGAAGACAGCTGAATATCTGGAATACGTCGTGAATCGTATTCTTGTGTTGGGTGCTGCTTATCTGGCAGCCGTCTGCCTGCTGCCGGAAATTCTGCGCGGTCAATTCGCCATCCCGTTCTATTTCGGTGGTACGTCGGTGCTGATTGTCGTGTCGGTGACCATGGACACCATCCAGCAAGTTCAAAGCCACCTGTTGGCGCATCAGTATGAGGGGCTCATCGAGAAATCCCAATTGCGCGGCAAAGGTGGCAAGAAACGTGGCAGAAGGAGCCCGGCGCGCAAATGAACATAATTCTGTTGGGCCCGCCGGGAGCGGGCAAGGGAACGCAAGCTCGTCATTTGGTTGAAACCCGGGGCATGATCCAATTGTCTACCGGGGACATGCTGCGCGAAGCCAAGACCTCGGGCACCGAGATGGGCAAGAAAGTGTCCGCGATCATGGACGCGGGCAAGCTGGTCACAGACGAGATCGTGATTGGCCTGATCGAAGAAAAGCTGACCACCGAAGCCGGTGCTGGGTTTATCTTTGACGGCTTTCCGCGCACATTGGCCCAGGCCGACGCACTGGCCGCGCTGCTGGCCAAGCTGGGTCAATCGCTGCACACCGTGATCGAAATGCGGGTGGATGACGACGCGCTCGTCAATCGCATCACCGGCCGGTTCACATGCGGCAATTGCGGCGAAGTCTACCACGACGAAACCAAGCCGACCAAAGTCGATAGCGTTTGTGACGCGTGTGGCGGGACCGATATGGTGCGCCGCGCCGATGACAACGAAGACAGCCTGCGCACCCGCCTGATGGAATACTACAAAAAGACCTCTCCGCTGATCGGCTACTACTATGCCAAAGGCGACTTGCGCCCGGTCAATGGGTTGGCCGACATCAAGGAAGTGACCGCCTCGATCGAGGCTATCCTAGGGTAATATCCGAATTGGGGTTGACGATTTTCTGAAAAGTCAATACCCACCCGCATTCCCTACGGGAATTGATTCCTGTTGGGCAGATTCGTCTGCCTGCAAGACCACCTCGAACAGATGCTGGATCCGCTGGCCACACTGCCAAGATCGAGTGTTGTGAAAAAAGGTTCCGGCGCTACGGAATCGCAACAAAAAAGGAAAGTGACACGTGGCACGTATTGCCGGCGTAAACATCCCGACTGCTAAGCGGGTCCCTATCGCCCTCACCTATATCACCGGAATCGGTAACACTTCGGCTTCAGCGATCTGCGAAGCTGTCGGCATCGACGCGACCCGTCGCGTCAACGAGCTGAGCGACGCCGAAGTTTTGGCCATCCGCGAGCACATCGACGCCAACTATAACGTCGAAGGCGACCTGCGTCGTGAAGTTCAGATGAACATCAAACGCTTGATGGATCTGGGCTGCTACCGTGGCCTGCGTCATCGTCGTAACCTGCCCGTTCGCGGTCAGCGTACCCACACCAATGCTCGTACTCGCAAAGGCCCCGCAAAGGCCATTGCTGGTAAGAAGAAATAAGGGAGGGTTTGATCAATGGCACGCGAAAAGACTCGTACCAAGAAAAAAGAGCGTAAGAACATTGCATCGGGCGTTGCCCATGTGAACTCGACGTTCAACAACACCAAGATCCTGATCTCGGACGTACAGGGCAACGCGATCTCGTGGTCGTCGGCCGGTACCATGGGCTTCAAAGGCTCGCGGAAATCGACCCCCTATGCTGCTCAGATGGCTGCAGAAGATGCAGGCAAAAAAGCACAGGAACACGGTGTGAAGACTCTGGAAGTCGAAGTCCAGGGCCCCGGCTCGGGTCGTGAATCGGCTTTGCGCGCACTGGCTGCTGCCGGCTTCAACATCACGTCGATCCGTGACGTGACGCCGATTGCACACAACGGCTGCCGCCCACCAAAGCGCCGCCGCGTCTAATAGACCAAAAATTGCACTGGGGCCTCGTGTTTTCACATGGGCCCCAGTCCGTCATTTTAAACCTCGGGCGTCTGTACCTTTTGGGACCATGGGGCACAGACAGGAATGGAGGGACCGCATGATCCACAAGAATTGGGCAGAACTTATCAAGCCGACCCAGTTGGAGGTGAAGCCGGGCAATGACCCAGCGCGCCAGGCAACTGTTGTGGCCGAACCGCTCGAGCGCGGCTTTGGTCTGACACTGGGCAACGCCCTGCGTCGCATCCTGATGAGCTCGCTGCAAGGCGCCGCCATCACCAGCGTTCAGATTGATAACGTCCTGCACGAGTTCTCGAGCGTGGCCGGTGTGCGTGAAGACGTCACCGACATCATCCTGAACCTCAAGCAAGTGTCGCTGCGCATGGAAGTCGAAGGCCCCAAGCGCCTGTCGATCAATGCCAAAGGCCCGGCTGTCGTGACCGCAGGTGACATCAGCGAAAGCGCTGGTATCGAGGTTCTGAACCGCGAACACGTCATCTGTCACCTCGACGATGGTGCTGATCTGTTCATGGAACTGACCGTGAACACCGGCAAAGGTTATGTCTCGGCCGACAAGAACAAGCCCGAAGATGCGCCCATCGGTCTGATCCCGATCGACGCGATCTATTCGCCGGTCAAACGCGTCAGCTATGATGTGCAGCCGACCCGCGAAGGTCAGGTTCTGGACTATGACAAACTGACCATGAAAGTGGACACTGACGGGTCGATCACGCCGGATGATGCCGTGGCTTATGCCGCTCGCATTCTGCAGGATCAGCTGTCGATCTTCGTCAACTTCGAAGAGCCCGAGTCGGCCAGCCGTCAGGACGAAGACGACGGTCTGGAGTTCAACCCGCTGCTGCTGAAGAAAGTGGACGAGTTGGAACTGTCGGTGCGTTCGGCGAACTGTCTGAAGAACGACAATATCGTTTATATCGGGGATCTGATTCAGAAAACCGAAGCAGAAATGCTGCGCACGCCGAACTTTGGCCGCAAGTCGCTGAACGAGATCAAGGAAGTGCTGTCCGGCATGGGACTGCACCTGGGCATGGACGTCGAAGATTGGCCGCCTGACAACATCGAAGATCTGGCCAAGAAGTTCGAAGACAGCTTCTAAGTCATTCGGGGAGGGCCACGGCCCTCCTCTTCAATGCCCGGGTTGGCCGGGGAAGACATGGGCAATCCTGCCCCAAGGAGAGGGACTGACACGCATCGGTCTCCAGACAAAGCACAAGCTTGAATAAGGAATATCAAAATGCGCCACGCACGTGGATACCGTCGCCTGAACCGCACACACGAGCACCGCAAGGCTCTGTTTGCAAACATGGCTGGCTCGTTGATCGAACACGAGCAGATCAAGACGACTCTGCCGAAAGCAAAAGAACTGCGCCCGATCATCGAAAAAATGATCACTCTGGCGAAAAAAGGCGACCTGCACTCGCGTCGTAACGCTGCTTCTCGTCTGAAAGAAGACCAGTATGTTGCGAAATTGTTCGACGTTCTGGGCCCCCGCTACAAGGACCGTCAGGGCGGATACGTTCGCATCCTGAAAGCCGGTTTCCGGTATGGCGACATGGCCCCGATGGCGATCATCGAATTCGTTGACCGTGATCTGGACGCCAAAGGCGCAGCCGACAAGGCACGCGTTGCTTCGGAAGAAGTAGCCGCAGAAGAATAAGAACTTTGAGGATCTTATCCTCGGTTCAGGCCCCGCTCGATTTCGAGCGGGGCTTTTTTGTGCGCTGGCCCTTGGCAGACCAAGGCGGTTGTCCCTAGGGTGATCGCATGACCTTGAATGTCCTTCCCGACCGTATCGACCGTCCGTCTGCCTGGATTGGACAGGACATGCATCGACGTCCACAGGAATGGTTGGTTGAACTGTCACCGCGCGATATCGCGGATCTGGAACAGGCGGCGAAACACTATCTGAACATAGGGCGGGACATCGGCGAAATCACCAAAGCCGACTTTCCTCTGGTTCACTTCGGAACCCACCTAGAGACCCTGCGCGATCAATTGATCAACGGGATTGGGTTTGAAGTCCTGCGTGGCCTGCCGGTTCAGCATTATTCGCAACACATGACAGCCGCCATTTTTTGTGGCGTCGGCGCGCATCTCGGATCGGCAAGGTCACAGAACGCGGCTGGCCATATCCTGGGCCATGTGCGCGATATTGGGGCGGATGCGAAGGACCCCAATACCCGAATCTACCAGACTCACGACCGCCAGACCTTTCATACGGACAGCGCCGACGCCGTCGGCCTGATGTGCTTGCAAGATGCGCTCGAAGGTGGAGATTCGCTTTTGGTGAGCGTCGAGGCGATTTTCAATCGGATGCGGGTGGACTGTCCTGATCTGTTGCAACTGTTGTTTGATCCCATTGCGACGGATCGTCGGGGCGAAGTCCCGGAGGGGATGGACCCGTTTATGACCATCCCACCGCTCAGCTGGTGTGAGGGGCGATTGACGGTGTTCTACCAACGCCAATACATCGACAGCGCGCAACGGTTCGCGGACGCGATGCAACTGACACCTGATCACATTCGGGCCTTGGACACATTTGACGCACTGGCCAATGACCCGGTTCTGCATTTGCCTATGCGGTTGCAGCCGGGGGATATGCAATTCGTCTATAATCACTCCCAGCTGCACGATCGGACAGGGTTTACAGACCGACGTGACCCGGCACTGCGCCGGCATCTGTTGCGACTATGGCTGTCGTTGCCTGGGGACCGAACATTGCCGCCTAGTTTCGCGCAGCGCTATGGCAATCTCGAAGTCGGAAACCGGGGCGGGATCATAACGGATGGAACCCGTCTGCATGCGCCTCTGGATTGAGCCGAGCGGGAAAACGCCCAACGTCTTGCATTCAGCGGGTCTCGACCGCATATCGGGGGGCACGCTGAAAAAGGAAGTCACATGTTCCGAACGATCTTTGCCATCTTGGTTATCCTGTGGGCTCCTCTAGCCAGTGCCGAGACCCGAATTCCAAACTCCCAGGCGGAGATCTCGTTGGGATTCGCGCCCCTGGTAAAACAGGCGGCACCAGCCGTGGTGAATATCTATGCCAAGATCGTGACCGAGCAGCGTCAGCGGTCGCCGTTCATGAGCGACCCGTTTTTTGATGAGTTCTTTCAGGGTTTTGCCAAACCCCGGCCGCGGGTCCAAAATTCGTTGGGTTCGGGGGTCATACTGACCGCTGACGGGATTGTGGTGTCGAATTATCATGTCGTTGGCATGGCGACGGAAATCCGCGTGGTGACAACGGATCGACGTGAATACAATGCCCGTGTGGTTCTGGCCGACAAAGCCAGCGATCTGGCCATTCTGCAATTGGATGATGCCGCCGAATTGCCCTTTCTTCCGCTGCGCGACAGCGACAGCGTGGAAGTCGGGGAGTTGGTTCTGGCCGTTGGCAACCCGTTTGGCGTTGGACAGACCGTCAGCAGCGGCATCGTGTCGGGTCTGGCCCGATCCGGGTCAGCCGCGGGGGGCGGCTTGGGCTATTTCATTCAGACCGATGCAGCGATCAATCCAGGTAATTCCGGCGGAGCATTGATTGATGTGAACGGCGATTTGATAGGGGTGAATACCCGCATTGTCAGCCGCTCGGGCGGATCCAATGGTATTGGATTTGCGATTCCCGCCAATCTGGTCCGGGAATTCGTACAACAGTCCCGCAATGGTGCCGAAGAATTCATGCGTCCCTGGGCCGGTATGTCGGGGCAACCGATTGACGCCGATCTGGCTGCCTCATTGGGAATGGACCTTCCCGAAGGCATGCTGATTTCAGACCTTCACCCGGCCAGCCCTTTTGCCAAAGCAGGATTCGCAGTCGGTGATGTCATCACCAAGGTTGACGGAGAGGTGGTCAATTCGCCGCCGGAAATGGTGTTCCGTATGACTGTCGCCGGAATGGGCAGCGAAGCAGAGTTCATCAGGGTGCGTGACGGGACCGAAACACCTATCAAAGTGGCAATGAAACCGGCCCCGGACGACCCGCCCGCGAACCCGATTCAGTTTGATGAACACACAACATTGCCAGGATTGACGGTGGCACGTGTCAACCCGATGATAATTTCCCGAATGGCGTCCGTACCGCTTCCTGATGATGGTGTGGTGGTTCTGGATCCTGGCCCATATGGCGCGCGGGCCGGGTTGCAGGCCGGAGACGTCATCCGTGCGATCAATGGCGCGGAAGTGAGCGCACCGACTGATGTTTTGAAGTTGATGCAAGACACGGGCCGCAGGGTTGAGATGGATCTGTTCAGACGTGGTCAGATTTTGAAACTTCGGTTCCGGCTGTGAGCCGGCTGTTATCTATCCCAGGGCAGAGGGCGGTCCATAAAATCAAGTCCGATCGACCAGACCGATAGATTTCAGGGTGGAAATGAGGACTTGGATTGAAACTGCCGCGTTCGTTGTTTAGGCGATGGTCTGGGCACAACAGTGCCTTGCTCGGCTCTCAAAATGCGAGTGTTGTGATTGCAGGATGATCTGGCCAAGCCCGTCGGGCGTTCCGGGTCAGGCAACGATCATGGGGGGGCTGTGGCAGGTGCTCCCAAGTCGAAAGCGAGGTTATCCAGATGTCAGATCTTTTCGATCTCGGAGAAAAACAAGGGACACAACCGTTGGCCGCCGCCTTGCGGCCACGGTCGCTGGACGACATCATCGGACAGGATGCTTTGACGGCCCAGGGGTCGATCCTGCAACGTCGGATCGCGGCAGATCAATTGGGCAGCATTGTCCTGTACGGCCCGCCCGGCATTGGAAAGACCTCCATAGCACGCGCTGTCGGCGACATGCTCAGCAAGGATTTTCGTCCCCTTCATGCGACACGCGCTGGTGTCAAAGAGATCCGCCAACTCGCGGACGAATCCCGTATGCGGCCCTTGCTCATCTTCGTTGACGAGGTTCATAGGTTCTCGGCGACTCAGGCTGATGATCTTCTGGCGATCTGTGAAGAAGGGACAGCCGATTTTATCGGTGCAACCACACAGAACCCGTATACCGCACTGCCCAAAGCTCTTATTTCGCGCTCGACCATTCTGAAACTTGAACCAATTTCGATCGAAGACATGGAAAAAGTCGTTGCACGCGGGCTTGATCATTTGGCGAGCACCGGAATCAATGTCTCCCTTTCGCCGGAACACAGGCAGCTCATCGCAGGGCGTTCGGGCGGTGATGCACGCCGCGCTTTGACAACGCTCGAGAGCCTGGCCGTTGGTCACACTTCTGGCGAACCTGTTGTCGTGACCGAAGCCATGATCGAAGAAGCGTATATGGCTGCACCGGTTAACCACGACCGATCAGGGGATCAGCATTACGATGTTATCTCGGCCTTTATCAAATCCATGCGCGGCGGTGGTGCACCAGATGCGGTTCTCTATTGGCTGGCACGGCTCTTCCATGGGGGTGAGGATCCGCGTTTTATCGCCCGCCGCATCATGATCCAGGCGTCTGAAGACGTGGGGCTTGCCGATAACGGGGCCCTCCAGACTGCGGTGGCGGCCGCCCAGGCTGTTGAAATGATTGGATACCCCGAAGCAAGAATTATCCTTGCTCATGCTGCGCTTCATGTTGCCCGTGCGCCCAAATCTGGATCTGCCAATCATGGGATTTCGGCGGCGCTCGCGGCGGTCGCGAGCGAGCCACCGCAGCCGGTTCCGTTGCACCTGCGCGATACGCATTATCAAGGCAGTGAAAAATTGGGTCACGGCGGGTATCGAAGCCCGCACAAGGATCCAAGAGGTTGGGTTGACCAGCAATATGCGCCAGGTATCGAACCGGGTCGCTTTTACAAGAGCGAGGCGCGCGATGCGCAGACATTTGAAAAGCGTGCAGATGAATATTGGGAGCGGGTCACAGGACGGCCAGTCCCAAAACTGTTCGAATAGTGGTCTTTGGCTCGGGGCTGGCGGGGATCGCGGTCATCCGATTGGCAAATGGGATGAAACGCCTCTCGGTGGCTGCGCCCAGCTGTCCATGACATGACCCTTGGGATAGGAAAAACGGGCTCCGAGACGGTGGAAACCGGGTTCTTTACTGGTGAAACTCGGGGAAAACTTGACATCCTGCCCCCCGCGCGCGACAGACCGTTGATGATTTCGAGGGCTGGTTTTCGGCGCTGACAATCACGCAAGGAGTGGGTGCATGAGCCGGGTACAAAAGATCACGATCACCGAAGACGACGCGGGACAGCGGGTTGATCGCTGGCTGCGCCGGATGTTCCCTCATGTCAGCCAGGGCAGCATCGAAAAGATGTGCCGCAAGGGTGATCTGCGGGTGGACGGCGGACGGGTCAAGGCCTCGACCAGGGTCGAGGAAGGTCAGACTGTGCGGGTTCCACCGTTGCCTGATGCAGATCACAAGCCCCCGGAAGCACGTGAAATCCGAATCTCCGCAGCCGATCAAAAGCTGATCCAAAGCTGTGTGATCTATCGCGATGACGATGTGATCGTGCTGAACAAACCCTCTGGATTGGCCGTCCAGGGCGGCAGCGGTACCACCCGACATGTGGACGGTTTGGCCGAGGCGCTGCGCTTTGGCTATGACGAAAAACCCCGCCTGGTTCATCGGATCGACAAGGACACGTCCGGGGTGCTGGTGCTGGCCCGCACGCGCAAGGCTGCACAGGAATTGACAGCAGCGTTTCGACACAAGAACACGCGCAAGATTTATTGGGCGCTGGTTGCTGGTGTCCCAACCCCTTACCTCGGCGAGATCAAGACGGGTCTGGTCAAGGCTCCGGGCCACGGCAAAAGCGGCGAAGGCGAAAAGATGATCAATGTGCACCCACGCGACATTGATGAAACGCCGGGTGCCAAGCGGGCACATACGTATTACGCAACGCTATATCGTGTAGCATCGCGGGCGGCCTGGGTTGCGATGGAGCCAATCACCGGACGGACCCATCAGCTGCGGGCACATATGGCGGGGATGGGTCATCCGATCATCGGTGACGGCAAATATGGCGGTTCTGGTCAGGAAAACCTGGGAGATGGCTGGGGTGCCCAAATGGGTGGGATGATTTCCAAAAAGCTGCATCTGCACGCCCGACGCATGGTGTTCGAACATCCGGTGACCCGCAAGGATGTCGTTGTGGTTGCCCCATTGCCCGACCACATGAAGGAAAGCTGGGACACCTTTGGCTGGACCGAAGATCTGGCGGCTGACGACCCGTTCGAGGACCTGCAGTGAGCGCATCGTTGCGATTGATCCTGTTTGATGTGGACGGCACGTTGGTCGACAGCCAGGCCGCGATTGTCGGTGCCATGACCGACGCGTTTGGGAGCATAGGTCTACCGGTACCGACCCGACCCGAGATCCTGTCAATTGTTGGATTGTCGTTGGATCGCGCCATGACACGTCTGGCACCGCAGGGGAATGCCGAAACACAGGCCGCATTGGTCGAAGGCTATAAATCTGCCTACCATCAGGCCCGGATGCAGGCCGGTGCCGGGCATTCGCCTTTGTATCCCGGGGCGCGTGCGACTCTGGAAGCGCTGAATGCGGTTCCGGAGTATCTTTTGGGGGTTGCGACCGGGAAATCACAACGCGGGATGGAAGGGTTGATCGAGGCGCATGACCTGACCTGTTTTGTCACCCGGCAAGTGGCGGATCACCACCCGTCCAAACCGCACCCGTCCATGATTTTGACGGCAATGGCGGAAACCGGCGTGACGCCGGAGCATACAGTCATGATCGGGGATACGTCCTTTGACATGGATATGGCCCGTGCTGCTGGCGTGCGCAGCATTGGAGTGCCATGGGGGTACCACCCGGTGGATCGCATCGGTGCAGATCATGTGATTTCCAGTTTTGCGGATCTGCTGCCGTTGCTGAATGGACTATGGAAGGCTTAGAGCATGAGCGATTGGAAGCAAAAGCGGTTTTGGAAAGAGGTGGGAATCGCTGAGGCCGAAACAGGATACGCGATCGAATTGGATGGGCGACGGGTCAAGACCCCGGCCAAAGCGGCGTTGGTTGTGCCGACTCAGAGCATGGCCAACGCAATTGCCGCCGAATGGGACGCCCAGTCTGGTGCAGTGAACCCACAGACCATGCCATTTACCCGTTCTGCCAATGCGGCGATTGATAAAGTTGCGATTCAACATGCCGAAGTCGCGGACATGCTCGCCGGATACGGAGATTCGGATCTTTTGTGTTATCGCGCCGAAACGCCCGCCAAATTGGCGCGCCGTCAGGCCGAACAATGGGACCCGGCGTTGGACTGGGCGGCGTTGGATTTGGGCGCCCGCCTGGAACCGCGAGTCGGTGTGATCCACGCCCCTCAAGATGCGGCCGAATTGGCAAAACTGACCCGGCGTGTCCACGCATTGAACAACTTCCAACTTGCGGCCTTTCATGACCTTGTCAGCCTGTCCGGGTCGCTGATTTTGGGGTTTGCTGCGGCGTTGGGATGGCGTTCTGCCCAAGACATTTGGGACATCTCCCGCCTGGACGAGATTTGGCAGGAAGAACAATGGGGCGAGGACGAAGAAGCGACTGCAGCCGCATTGGTCAAGCGTGGAGCCTTTCTGCACGCCAAGCAGGTCTTTGATTTTTCCTGACAGGATAATGAGTTGAAGCTAGCTGCATGTTGGTCTCAAAAAGTCAACTTGACCTAACGGAAGTGTGCGGACTTGTCACGGAATTGATGATCGAACCCTTGACGTTTGTTGGCGAATGCGCCCATGCTTGGCCCCGCAAAGGGGTGAATTCCAACTTGCATGCTATATTCCGACATTGCTGGTGTCGGTTTCAATCCGTCAAAAAGGCGGAAAATCAGGAAGAGGTAAACATGAAAAAATCCGTATTTCTGGGCGCAATGACAGTTGCCGGCCTTGCCGCCGGTGCTGCTGCTGCTGGTACCATGGATGACGTAAAAGCACGCGGTAAGCTGAACTGCGGCGTCACGACTGGGCTGGTTGGCTTTGCCGCCCCGGACGCGAATGGGGAGTGGAATGGGTTTGACGTTGCCGTGTGCCGCGCTGTTGCAGCAGCGGTTCTGGGTGATCCGAAAGCTGTAGAGTTTGTACCGACCACCGGTAAAACACGCTTTACGGCTTTGGCGTCGGGCGAAATCGACATGCTCGCACGTAACACAACCTGGACTTTCAGCCGTGACGTTGATCTGAAATTCGAATTCGTTGGCGTGAACTACTACGACGGCCAAGGCTTTATGGTTCCCAAGGAACTGGGTGTGTCGTCCGCCAAGGAACTGGATGGCGCGACTGTCTGCATTCAGACCGGTACAACAACCGAGCTGAACCTGGCGGATTTCTTCCGCAGCAACAACATCAGCTATGAGCCGGTTCCAATCGAAACCAACGCCGAAGCACAGCAGCAGTATCTGGCTGGTGCCTGCGACGTGTACACCACGGACGCCTCGGGTCTGGCTGCGACACGCGCCACATTCGAAGATCCGGCTGCACATGTTCTGCTGCCTGAAATCATCTCGAAAGAGCCGCTGGGCCCGCTGGTCCGTCACGGCGATCACGAATGGGGTGACGTTGTCCGTTGGACCCTGAACGCTCTGGTTTCGGCCGAAGAGCTGGGTGTAACGTCTGCCAATCTGGCTGAAATGGCGACAGGTGCAAACAATCCTGAAATCGCACGTCTGCTGGGGTCCGAAGGCACCCTGGGCGAGATGCTGGGTCTGGACGCCGAATGGGCCAAACGCGCTCTGGCCGCCGGTGGCAACTATGGTGAAGTATTCGCCAAGAACATCGGTGAAGATACTCCAATCGGTCTGGCACGCGGGCTGAACGCACAGTGGACCGAAGGTGGCCTGCTGTACTCGCCACCGTTCCGCTAAGTTTCTGAGTATAGAGGGCGCGGGGAACTCCGCGCCCTCTTCTTTTGCAAAAGAAGCTGCGAGTTATCCCGGAGCAGAGCAAACTCTGCCAAGTCGGATGAACTCTGTCAGCCACGGGGATTCCACAATATGTCAACTTTGACCGACCCGCCGAATACTGGGTTTCGGCTGTCGATGCTGATCAATGATACCCGATATCGTTCTTTGACGTTTCAGGTGATTGCAGCAATCGTACTGGCCCTGAGCATCTGGTATCTGGGCAACAACCTCATCCAGAACCTGCGTGCTGCAGGATTGAACATTTCCTATTCGTTTCTAGGCGATTCTGCTGGATACGACATCAACCAGCGTTTGATCGAATATGATAGCCAATCATCGCACCTGAGTGCTGCGATCGTTGGAATTCTCAATACGCTTCTGGTTGCCTTCCTGGCCTGTATCACAGCGACAATTTTCGGCGTCATTGCCGGTGTTCTTCGTCTGTCGAACAACTGGCTGGTTTCTAAACTGATGGCAGTTTACGTCGAGATCTTTCGGAACATTCCGGTACTGATCTGGATCATCATCATCTTCACCATCATGACAGCGGTGATGCCTGGACCGCGTGCATTCCGTGGTGACAATGCCACGTCCAGCATGTTGTTTGATATGTTCGCGTTTACCAACCGCGGTGTTTATATTCCGATGCCCTGGTTTGAGCACGGCTTGTTCGCATCGCCCTCAATGAATTGGCTTGTTGTGATTGCGGGTCTGGTTGCGTCCTGGTTCGTGACACGCAAAATTGGTGCCTGGGCGACACAAAAGCAGGAAGAAACTGGTATACGTCCTAAAACCTTGATGATGGTTCTCGGGGTTTGGTTGGTTCCGTTCCTTTTGTTGATGCTGGTCATGGGGCTGTCCTGGGACATTCCCGCTTTGAAGGGCTTCAACTTCAAAGGTGGCATCAAGATCGGTGGACCGCTGATTGCGCTGTGGTTTGCGCTGTCGATCTATACAGGCGCTTTTATCGCCGAAAACGTGCGGGCCGGCATTCAGGCAATCTCCAAAGGTCAGTCCGAAGCTGCAGGCGCGTTGGGTCTTCGCCAGGGTCGTATCATGAACCTGGTCATTCTGCCCCAGGCGTTGCGGGTCATCATTCCACCGCTGATTTCCAACTTCCTGAACATCACCAAAAACTCTTCGCTGGCGATCGCGGTGGGCTACGCGGACATTACCGCCACGCTGGGCGGCATCACTTTGAACCAGACTGGCCGTGCGATTGAATGCGTGCTGCTACTGATGCTGTTCTACCTGACGGCCTCGCTGCTGATCTCGATGGTGATGAACGTCTACAACGCATCCGTCAAACTGAAGGAGCGCTGAGCAATGGCTGATCCGAAAACAAACTCCATAGCCTACGTCGCTGAATCCATGCTTCCGGAATTGCCGCCTCCGGCGCGTGAAGCCGGTGTGGTCAAATGGCTTCGTGAAAACCTGTTCTCCTCGCCGGGCAATTCGGTTCTGACCATTGTGTCGATCTTGGTGATCTACATGATTGCCAACAACACGCTGCCCTGGATCCTGAACGGTGTTTGGAACGCCAGTTCTCTGGCGGAATGCCGCGAGATTCTGGCCGGTAAGAGCGGCGCCTGTTTTGCGGTTCTGACCGAGCGCTGGCCGCAGCTGATCTACGGCTTTAAATATCCGTCGGACCAATACTGGCGTCCCAACCTGGCCTTTGTGATGATGCTGGTTGCTCTGGCTCCGGTGTTGTTCTTTGATCTGCCACGCAAGATGCTGATCTTTACCGCGCTTTATCCCTTCATTGCCTTTTGGCTGATCTGGGGTGGGTCGATCATGGTGCCGATCGTGGCGCTGGCCGGCTGTGTGGCTGCCGGCGTGACCTTCCAGAAAATGGGGCGCAACAGTTTTGCCGCCGGGTTTTTTGGTGCGATTGCTGTTGCGCTCGTGGTCTGGAAAGTCGGGGGTCTTCTGATCCCGGAGAATGCATCGGAAAACGCACTCTTGAGTGCAGTGCCCAGCCGGGATCTGGGGGGCTATATGCTCAACATGATGCTAGGTGTGACCTGTGTGTCCCTATCGGTGCCTTTGGGCATAGCATTGGCCCTGGGTCGTCAGTCGGACATGCCGCTGATCAAATGGATGAGCGTGATCTTTATCGAGTTCATTCGTGGCGTTCCACTGATCACCCTGCTGTTCGTGGCGTCGGTGATGTTGGCCTACTTCTTCCCGCCGGAAAGCACGGTGGACCTGTTCCTGCGCGTGGTGATCATGATCACCATGTTCTCGTCGGCCTATATCGCCGAGGTGATCCGGGGCGGTCTGGCAGCCTTGCCGACGGGACAGTACGAAGCCGCTGACTCTCTGGGTCTGGATTATTCGCAGGCGATGCGTTTGATCATCCTGCCGCAGGCGCTCAAGATCTCGATTCCGGGTATCGTGAACGTGGCGGTGGGTCTGTTCAAAGATACAACGCTTGTTTCCGTGATTTCGATGTTCGACATCATCGGTATGATCCGTGGTCCGATCCTGGCATCGACCGAATGGAACGGCGTGTACTGGGAGCTGCTCGGCTTTGCATGCGTTGTGTTCTTTGTCGTCTGCTACGGCATTTCTCAATACTCACAGTGGCTCGAGCGTCGTCTCGCCACCGATCACCGTTAAGGAGTTCAACATATGTCTGAACTGGCTACAAACCGCGAAATCGACCGCTCCAAGATGCAGGTGAGCGACGAGGTCGCGATCGAAATCAACAATATGAACAAGTGGTACGGGTCTTTCCACGTGCTGCGTGACATCAACCTGACCGTTCATCAGGGCGAGCGGATTGTGATCGCTGGCCCGTCGGGCTCTGGCAAATCCACTTTGATCCGCTGCCTGAATGCGCTGGAAGAGCACCAGCAGGGCAAGATCGTTGTGGATGGGACCGAATTGTCCAATGACCTTAAAAACATCGACAAGATCAGGTCCGAAGTTGGGATGGTGTTCCAGCACTTTAACCTGTTCCCCCATTTGACCATTCTGGAAAACTGCACACTCGCTCCGATTTGGGTACGAAAGACGCCCAAAAAGGAAGCCGAAGAGCGTGCGATGCACTTTTTGGAAAAGGTCAAGATTCCTGAACAGGCGGACAAATACCCCGGTCAGTTGTCCGGTGGTCAACAGCAACGTGTCGCGATTGCCCGGTCTCTATGCATGATGCCGCGGATCATGCTGTTCGATGAACCGACATCGGCGCTGGACCCCGAGATGATCAAAGAGGTGCTCGACACCATGATCGAACTGGCCGAAGAAGGCATGACCATGCTGTGTGTGACCCACGAAATGGGCTTTGCCCGTCAGGTGGCGAACCGCGTGATCTTTATGGACGCGGGGCAGATTGTGGAACAGAACGAGCCAGAAGAGTTCTTTAACAACCCCCAATCAGAACGGACCAAACTGTTCCTGAGCCAGATTCTGGGGCACTGATTTCTATTATCAGAAACGAAAAGGCCGGGTTTTCCCGGCCTTTTTTCATTTAGTCTGCTGTCAATTCTCGTGGAACAATGAAATCCCGCACTGTTCCACCTCCCCAGTTCAAATCGGCCCAGGTCGCGATGTCGAAATCGACAACCAACGTGGCTGCGGTTGGGTAGTCGTCGAACCGTTCATGTTTTGGCGGTTCGGAAACCAGGGCATGGGCAAAGGCGGCAATGCCGGGGTTGTGGCCCAGCATCAGAACCTTGGGCGCTTGGGCTTCTTTGAGAACCTGGAACATGAGATCCGAACTGGCCAGATACAGCCGTTCAGAAAAGGAAACCGGAGCTTCCAATGACAACAGGTCATGGGTTTCACGGGTGCGCTGCGCCGAGGACGACAGCACCACGTCAGGTATATGCTGGTTGTCCCGCAACCATTGTCCAATGGCCTTGGCGGATTTGCGGCCACGTTTGTTGAGAGGGCGGGCGTGATCGCTGGGAGCAGGCGCGTCCCAGGCCGATTTCGCATGGCGGATAAGAATCAAAGTGCAAGTCATCAGAACTTACAATAACTCATGTGATGTGACGTTTGTTCGGGATTTCGCCCGGATTTTTGACTGAGCGGACAAGCGCTTCTGGCCAGGCATCCTTTTGTCACGCATTCGCCGGTTTGGGCGATAAAGTCATAGCAATCCTTGACCAGGAAATTCCCTTGGGCATTCATGGCTCCAACCGGACAGGTTGTCGTGCAGGGTTTATCGACGCAACCATGACAGGGAGAGTCGGAGAGGCGAGGGGCGGGAATATCAAATTCCTGATCAAACAAAAGCGCGCCTCGAAATGAGATCATCATGCCCATCGTGTCATGAACCATCACTTTTGTCGGACTGGAAAACACTCTGCCACTGTCCAGCGCCCAGCTGACAAAAGGCGCGTGTGGTGGGCCTCCGAACGGATAATGGGCCTGAGCGCCCATTTGCTTTGCCAAGGTGCCGATGACCCGCTTTGACCAGCGGTCAATGGGGTTCTCCAAACCATCCCTGCCTTCAGGGCTGGATTTGAACTGGGACCAGAACCCCGCGTCTGTTCCCAAAAGGAGCAACGTGCCATGATCCACAGATTTTGTTGGTGTCAGCCGTGGGTGCAGCGCCCCCAGGATTGCCAGACCGTGGTCCCGAGCGGTGCTTTCAATCTCGGTGTACATCTTCAGTGCCTCTTGAAGGGGAGTTTCAGGCTCCACCCCAATTGGGAGGGGCGGTGATCCTGCCATTGCAGCCCGACAACCATGTCATCATGCCCGTCCGCTGGTTGGGCGATATAGGTCCGAAAAATCCGATCCCAAATGGACAGAGCAAAGCCATAGTTACTGTCATGCTCGTGGCGATGTACCGAATGATGGACCCGATGCATATCGGGTGTCACCAGAACCACGCGTAGCATTCGGTCGAACCCCGGTGGCAATCGTAGGTTGGAATGATTGAACAAGGCCGTTCCATTCAGGATGATTTCGAACAGGACAACCGCTATGGCGGCAGGTCCCAACAGATAGACGAGGCCGATTTTCAATATCATGGACAGACCGATTTCCACCGGATGGAATCGAACCGCTGTCGTGACATCCATATCCCGGTCGGCGTGGTGAACCCGGTGCAGGCGCCAGAGAACGGGGATCTTGTGGGTGATCAGGTGCTGTGCCCAGATCCCAAAATCCAGAATCAAGATGGCGCATGTGATTTCGACCCAGGCAGGCAGCGCGAGGTGGTTGAACACCCCCCATCCCTGGGCCGAGGCATCCAAAGCTGCCCCGACTGCCAGCAACGGCATCCACGCTGCAAGGCCTCGCAAGAGTATGCTGTTCAGCACAGTGATCGACAGGTTGGTTGTCCAGCGCCTGCTACGCGGGACACAGCGACTGCGCCGGGGGATCAGCGCTTCGGCCCCCGCGAACAGGCAGAACAAGCCCAGAAAAACACCCAGGCGGATCAGGGTTTCGTGTTCCATACATGCATGAGCACGCATGTATCGCGCAAACGCAAGCCGGAAAGCCACACGTTTTCGTCAAAAGCCGACCTGTCCAAGGGTGGCCACGTAGATTCAGGCGCGGATCAGCGACCCGGCCCCATGTTCGGTGAACAATTCCAGCAGCACAGCATTGGGCGCGCGACCATCCAGAATGACAACGGCCCGTACGCCGCCATCAATCGCGTTCAGCGCGGTTTCCGTTTTGGGGATCATGCCCCCGGCAATCACCCCTTCACGGGTCATCTCACGGATCTTCTCGGCCTTCAGCTCTGTTACAACATCGCCGTCAGCGTTTTTGACGCCGGAGACGTCGGTCAACAGCAACAGTCGATCCGCCTTTAACGCAGCCGCGATGGCCCCCGCAGCGGTATCGCCATTGACGTTGAATGTCTCGCCATCCCGCCCTGCGCCCAAGGGCGCGATGACCGGGATCATGTCATTCTCAAACAGGTTGTGCAGCAAGGAGGGATCCATGTCGGCCGGTGTGCCGACAAAGCCCAGATCCGGGTTGGTCTGCTCGCACATCATCAGATTGGCGTCTTTTCCCGACAACCCGACTCCGCGGCCGCCCTGACGATTGATCGCCTGTACGATCCGCTTGTTGACCACACCGGACAACACCATTTCAACCACTTCCACAGTGGCTTGGTCTGTTACCCGCTTGCCGTTCACGAATTCCGATTGAATATCGAGCCGCTCGAGCATCGCATTGATCATCGGGCCACCGCCATGCACGATGACGGGATTCACGCCAACCTGCTGCAATAAAACGATATCGCGGGCAAAGCTGTCCATGGCTTCGTCGCTGCCCATGGCGTGTCCGCCCAGCTTGATAACGACGATGGCCCCGTCATAGCGCTGTAAATACGGCAGCGCCGAAGAGAGAGTTTCAGCTGTGGCGATCCAATTGCGATTCATAGCTCGTGTCTTCATGGTCCCGGTCCCTTTGGGTCCCCGTGTTACGCGGAACTGGGGCCGGTGCCAAGTGCAGCATTGCGGTTATAGCGCCGAGTGATAGGGTCGCGGTGAGTTTGACCGACAGGGATTTTGGATATGACGCGCAGAACGTTGTTGCTGACAGGGGCCAGCCGGGGCATTGGCCATGCCACAGTGCGCCGGTTCAATAGCGAAGGCTGGCGAGTTATCACCTGTTCGCGTCATCCCTTTCCCAAGGAATGCCCCTGGGGTGGTGGTCGCGAAGACCATGTCGAACTGGACCTGAGCGACCCCTCCGAGACAATCAACGCGGTCGGAGCCATACAGGAAAAGCTGGACGGGCGGCTGGATGCCTTGGTCAATAATGCTGGAGTTTCGCCCAAAGGGCCGGATGGCGAACGGCTCAACACATTGGATACGGACCTGATGACCTGGGGAAAGGTGTTCCACGTGAACTTTTTTGCCTCTGTTGTTCTGGCCCGTGGGCTGCGGGACGAGTTGGCGGCTGCAAAGGGGTCAGTGGTGAATGTGACCTCCATCGCCGGCAGCCGGGTGCACCCTTTTGCAGGTGCGGCCTACTCAACGTCCAAGGCGGCTCTGGCGGCCCTGACGCGGGAAATGGCGCATGATTTTGGGCCGTTGGGGGTTCGGGTCAATGCAATTGCACCTGGGGAGGTGGAAACCGCGATTCTGTCGCCAGGCACTGACAAGATTGTTGCAAAGCTGCCATTAAAGCGGCTGGGCCAGCCCGAGGAAGTTGCGGCCGCGATCTATTTTCTGTGTTCGCAGGACAGTTCGTATATTTCTGGGGCCGAAATCGAAGTGAATGGGGCACAGCACGTATGATGTGCCCCGACAAAACGCTCAGATTGGGTTATTCCAGATTGGCGATGATCGACCGCAGCGTTGGAATCCCATCGCCCTTTTCCGACGATGTCAGGATGATTTCCGGATAGGCTGCGGGATGTTTGGACAAGGCCTGACGAACCTGGGACAGGATGCGGTCCCTGTCCTTTGCCTTGACCTTGTCCGCTTTGGTCATCACGCATTGGAATGTGACGGCGCTGGAATCCAGCAGTGACATGATTTCATCATCCACCGGCTTGACCCCATGGCGGCTGTCAATCAGCACGAATGCCCGACGCAAGGTCTGGCGACCACTCAGGTATTGCTTGAGCAGCTTTTGCCACTTTTCGACGATCTTGAGCGGCGCATTGGCAAACCCATAGCCGGGAAGGTCGACCAGATACAGCTCGGGCCCCTGGGTGAAAAAGTTGATCTCTTGGGTTCGCCCTGGCGTGTTTGATGCCCGAGCAAGTCCCTTTCTTCCAGTTACAGCGTTAATAAGGCTCGATTTTCCGACATTTGATCGCCCGGCGAAACATACCTCGATTCGGTCTGCTTCAGGCAGGCCGGACATCGCAACCACGCCTTTGACGAATTCAGAATCGCCAGCAAACAGCTTGCGCCCCTGTTCGGTCATATAGTCGTCCGGCTCTTCGGCCAGAGGGAATTGAAGTTGCATCACAGCACCTTTACCTGATCGCCAATGCGGATTGTACCGCTGCGCAGGACTTCTGCGCGCACTGAAAAATCCTTGTGCCCCCATTGTGACATGAGCGTGCCCAACGTGTCTGCATCGCGTTCACCGGTGGCCGGGTTTGCCGTGGTCGCCAAACAGCGTTCTGTGCGTTCCCTTGGGATCAACACCGCATCGCCAATCTGGATTTCCCGGTCGATCCAATCGAATTCCTGCCACTCTGCCAATCCATCGAACCACAGATTTCCACGCCAGCGTTGCGTCGCCAAGGGGTGGCCAATAGCCCGTTCGACGGCGCGGTGAGAGGCCGCATTGCATAGGGTGACCGACAACAGATCGGTGTCGGTCCATCCCCGCCGAGGGCACCGCATGAGCCGCGCGGACGCGGCTCGGTTCTCTGGGATCAGCGATCCGGCCCAGTCCAGAAACCGGGTATGATCGGCCTCATCATCGGGGGAAAAGGTCAGATCAGGCAGATCCGGGTGGGTTAGCGTCATGCGCCCGGTCGCATCGTCCAGACGGGCATCAATGGCCATCAGTCGGGGGGCTTTGGACCCGCGATTAAAGTTCTGACAGGGCACCCATTCAGATCCGTCAGCCGTCGACAGTTCATGGGCAACCGCCCAAAGACGATCGCCGGGCATGGTTTGCCCGGCGGTCAATGCGATTTGATCCAGAGCTTCCCGACCATGCGATTTGATCGGGTGCCGCCAGATTTGGGTGACAGATCCTGTCATTTCGCGTCCGGTTTCTGACCACGTTTAAAGCTGGACATCATGTTGCCAAACACGTCTGGCTTGTACCCTTGGCTGCGCATGATCAGATACTGTTGCGTAAAGGTGATCGTGTTGTTGGCGATCCAGTATACGACGAGGCCACTGGCAAAGCTGCCCAGCATGAACATAAACACCCATGGCATCCAGGCAAAGATCATGGCCTGTGTTGCATCCGTCGGTGCCGGGTTCAGCTTTTGCTGAATCCACATCGAAATGCCCAAAAGCAAAGGCAGAATGCCGATAAAGATTGTCGCCATCAGGGTTCCTGGCTCTGGCCCTGCCCATGGAGCCCAGCCAAAGAAGTTCATGATGGATGTCGGGTCCGGCATGCTGAGGTCCTGAAAGGGACCAAAGAATGACGCCTGGCGTAGTTCAATGGTGACAAAGATCACCTTGTAGAGGGAAAAGAAGATCGGGATTTGCAGCAGGATAGGCAGACACCCGGCAGCCGGGTTTACCTTTTCCTTCTTGTAAAGCTCCATCATGCCCTGCTGGACTTTCTGACGGTCATCACCGGCCTTTTCCTTGAGCGCTTCCATTTGTGGTTGCAGCTCTTTCATCTTGGCCATCGAAACATAGGATTTATAGGCCAGAGGGAACAGGATTGCCTTGATGATCAGCGTCAGGCCAATAATCGACCAACCCATATTGCCGATCAGCTTGTTGATCTCGTGCAGTAGCCAGAATATCGGCTTGGTCAGGAAAAAGAACCAACCCCAGTCGATGCTGTCCAGGAAACCGGCAATGCCGCTTTTTTCATAGGCACGGATGGTGCCCCACTCCTTTGCACCTGCGAACAGCTGGGTGGAAACTTCGGCAGTTTCTCCGGCGGCCAGTGTCATGGTCGGCAGGACAACTTCGGTTTGATAGATGTCCCGGCGTTCGTCATATTTGGCGACCGATTTGAAAGGTTGGCCTGATGCGGGAACCAGAGTCGACATCCAATAGTGGTCGGTGAACCCGATCCAACCATCTGTCTCGACTTGTTTGACCTCGGCACGGGCACCTTCGCGGGGGTCAACCGAGAAATCAGGCATGTCACCATAGTCGATTTCAGACAGCTCTCCGTCGGCCATGCCAACGACGCCTTCGTGAAGGATAAAGAAGTTCTTAAGGTCCTGCGGTTCCCCATGCCGGGCCAGAATCCCATAGGGGGCCAACGCGGCGGTGCTGGTCCCGGAATTGGTTACGCTCTGCGTGACCGTAAACAGATAGTTATCGTCAACAGAAATCTTGCGGTTAAAGAGCAGTCCATTGCCATTGTCCCAGGTCAGGGTGACCGGCGATTCAGACGTCAGTGTTTCGCCAGCAGGCGCTGTCCAAATGGTATTTGCACCAGGAACATCATCCAGGCCAAGCCCGGTGCCTGGAGCCCATCCGTACAAGGCATAATAGGCAGAAGGTTCGCCAACCGGAGACAGCATCCGCACGATGTCGGCACCTTCTTCGATTGTGACCCGATAGTCCTTGAGGGACAGATCGTCGATGCGACCACCTTGCAGCGAGATGCTGCCGGAAATCCTGGCGGTGTCGATGGTGACCCGCGCAGCCTCAGGAGCCTTGGCTTCTGCGCCAGTGACCGCACCCGTGCTGGCCGAGCTCACTGCCGGTGCTGCCGCTGTATCCCCATCTGCCGCAATTTGCGATACGGGGGTGGTTTCTGACGCGACTTCGGGCTCCGGCGGGGGGAACACGACGAACCACACGAGAATCACAATAAAGCTGAGCGCAGTTGCGAGGATTAGATTTTTGTTCTGATCGTCCATCTGGGACTGCCACCTTGTGCATGGAATGACAGAGTGGGTTCAACAGAGTAGGGCTGCAAAGGTCAAGCGGAAACCGGGGTTTTGGAGAAGTCTTCCTGCCTGTGTGCGCCGGTTTACCGCGATTTACCCCAATTGCCGCCCAATTTTGGGTGCATCTTGCAATTTTGCCTGATGTGCAGTGATCCAATCCACAGTCTGGTCGAATGGCATCGGGCGCCCGATCCCGAACCCCTGAACGTGATCGCAACCCAGTTGCGCCAACAATGCGTGTTCACCAACGGTTTCGACACCTTCGGCCAAAGTTTCCAGATCCAACCGTTCCGCCATGGTCAGAACGGCACCGATCAGGCGCTGCTGTTCCGGATCCCGGTCGGCCTTGGTCACAAAGGATCGGTCGATCTTGATCCGAGACACCTTGAACCGACGGATCGAGGCAATGGAGGCATGGCCCGTACCAAAGTCGTCCAGGTCAATGCGGCATCCCAGCTTGCTGAGGCCGATGATATTGCGGGTGACCATGTCATCGGGATTGTCGGTCATCACGGTTTCCAGAATCTCGATGGCCAAGCGGTCCGGGGACAATTCAAAGCGGTCCAATTCCCATCTAATCTTGTCAACAAGCCCCGGGTTGCGCAATTCATCTGTGGCAAAATTCACGCCCACACGGGGGACGTCGTATCCCGCGTTATCCCAGGCCTTCAGCGCCGTCATCGCATGATACATCATCACCTGACTTAGGCGTTCCAACAGATGTGCTTCTTCCATAGCAGGCAGGAATACATCCGGTGGGATCAGACCGTGGATCGGATGCGCCCAGCGGGCCAACACTTCGAAGCCGGTGACTTTGCCGGTGTCCGTCGATATCTGTGGTTGGAACCAAGGTTGGATTTGGCCGTTTTCCAGTGCATTGGCGGCCTCTTCCCGAAGATCTCCGCGAGCCTTGGTTTGACGATGAATCTCTGCAGAATAGGCGCGAATACAGGAGGGGCCGTTTTTCTGGGCTTCGATCAAGGCTGCAGAAGCGGCTTCCACCCATTCATTCCAGGCGCGTCCCGGTGTTCGGTTGCGCAGGCAAAATCCAACAGAACAGGATTGATACAGCGACAGCCCATCCAATGAAACCGGTTCTTCGATAACGGACTGCAGCCGTCCTGCCATTTGTATGCACAGCTCAAGATCCAGTTGGTTCACCCCAGACAGGCAAACTGCAAACCGGCTGTCACCCACACGCGCAACGGCGTCCGAATCTCTGAGAACAGACAGAATTCGATCGCCGGTGCGCGAAATCACAGTGTCTGAAGCCGCCTGACCATGACGATCGGCGATCTCACGAAATTCGTCGATCTCGAGCATGAAACATGCCGAGCGCAAATTGCCGTCGGCAGTACGGTCAAACGTCTTTTCAACCGCCTCTTCAAACCCGGGGCGCAACAGCAACCCGGTAATGGCATCATGGGTGCCTGCCTGGGATCGGCGCCAAAATTCGAATGCTCCGAAAAATGCGAACACCAAAGGCAATCCGAGCGAAGTCAAGATCAACGCAAATTCCCCGCCGAGCCAGAAAGCACCAAGCGTCAACGCTGGCAGGAATGCCAACACCGGAGGGCCCAGCAAAATGGGCAACACATGCTTTTGCAGTCGGGAATGCAGGCCGGAGGGCGGCTGAGGCATGACAGGACCTTTCAAATCGCTTGGCCCGACCGTAATCCCCCGAATCTGTTTTGTGTGTTAACGCAGCTGAGGAATTTCCATCAGATTGTCATCGTTTTTTCGAGGATTCAGCGAGAGTCCTGCAAAATCGAACAATTTGGGGTCCAGAAGATGGGACGGGCGCGCGTTCATCAGGGACCGGAACATCACCTGACGGCGGCCGGGGCTGTTGCGCTCCCATTGGTCGAGAATCTGTTTGACCTGCTGACGTTGCAAGCCATCCTGACTGCCGCACAGATCACAGGGGATGATCGGGTAGTCCATCGCCTTGGCGAATTTTTCACAATCGGCTTCGGCCACATGCGCGAGCGGACGATAGACGAACAGATCGCCTTCCTCGTTGACCAGCTTGGGCGGCATGGTGGCCAGACGGCCGCCATGGAACAGATTCATGAAAAAGGTTTCCAGGATATCATCGCGATGATGCCCCAGAACGACCGCCGAACAACCTTCTTCGCGTGCAATTCTATAAAGATTACCGCGCCTTAGACGCGAACAAAGGGCGCAGAATGTCCGCCCCTCAGGCACCTTGTCCATGACAATCGAATAGGTGTCCTGATATTCGATGCGGTGCGGCACATCCATTTTTTCCAGAAATTCCGGAAGGACAGTTGCCGGAAATCCGGGCTGTCCCTGGTCCAGATTACAGGCCAACAGATCAACCGGCAGCAACCCGCGCCACTTCAATTCATACAGGATAGCCAGCAGCGTATAGCTGTCTTTGCCGCCCGACAGACAGACCAGCCAGCGCGCGCCGGGCTGGATCATTCCATATTGCTCGATCGCCTCGCGCGTCTGGCGCACGACGCGTTTGCGCAGCTTCTTGAACTCGGTGCTGGTGGGGGCACCGTGGAACAGCGGATGGATTTCGTCAGTTTTATCGAACATGGACGGGCCTTACTAGAGTTGCCAATTTCGGGCAAGAGGCGGGCGTTGCGTTTACCACATCTGTAAAAACAGGGGGGGTGATATCCGTGCACCATGCGTGCACCACCCGTGCACCGGCTGACACCCGAATCGCTCAGATGTCGGTATTTTTGCCGCGATCAGGCTGGTCAGGCCGGTCAGGCCGGTCAGGCACCGGATCATACCCATCACTGCCCAACGGATGACAGCGCCCGATCCGCCGCAGCGCCAGCCAGCTGCCCCGGATCGGCCCGTGTTTCTCCAGCGCTTCGAGCGCATAGGCGCTGCAGGTTGGCTGATACCGACAGTTGAACCCAACCCAGGGGCTGAACACCAGACGATAGGCCCGCACGGGCAGGGCGACGATATGGGCAAGAGGCGACATGCGGCAAAGATAAGGGCAAACGCCGGGAGAGGGAAGTTGCGTGGCTGCTTTGTCGCGGGGACGCCCTGCGCGCCGTTTTGGATGAGGGTTTTGGCAAAGGTGACGAAGGCGGGCGCCATGGGACAGGCCTGTTGATCAGAGCGCCGGGAACAACGGCTGTAGCCGGCCCACAGCGGACAGGGTTGTGATGTGTGGGGGGACACCGCATTGCGGGACACAGCGCCCCTTCACGGTGCCGGTTCATGCGTCCAGTGTTTGGGTAAAATGGCCGACATCGACAACCCGGAGTGTGGGAAATGGGGCTGCCGACCCCGCATGGTGCGGCATTGGCAGCCCCCAACTTTAGCTGGCGTTCTTGAACTCGGCGTATTCGCCGCGCACCTGAATGGTGACAGTGACGTCTGTGCTGTCGCGATTGCGCCAGAACCAGCCATGGTCGCCGTCGAATGAAGCAACGATTTCGCCTGTGTCGCCCGTCGATCCGCGGCCCTTTTGGTAGGTGACAGAATTGCCGCCACCGTGACCGTGCATGTCGAAATTCACCCGACCGCCGTCAACGAGCATCCGGTATTCCACCGTCTGCCCTTTTTCCATCACCAGCTTCCATTCGGCCGAGGCGCCTGGTGCCAGCGTAAAGGTGGTCTCGTCACGCCAGATTTCGGCCTGCTGCGCATGCGCAGCGCCTACAAAAAGCCCGAAGATATCGTTCATCAAGGTCGATTCTTCCTGCGCTTCAAGTTCTAGCTGCCTGTCAGCTTCGGCCTCTTTCGCGAGCTGGGTCTTGATTTCTCCCATTTCGGTCAGGCCGATCACGCCACCTATTCCTGTCGGGTCGATGTTGTATTCGGCGGGAAGCACGACAGTCACCAGAATCACGACGGCGCTGGCCGCGGCAATGGCGGTGGACCGGATCAGCTGTGCGGAGCTTGGCAGTTCATCAAGGCTCGGTTTTTTTGCGTTAAACATTTTGATTTTCCAAGTTCTTAGGCGGCTACAAAATAGCCGATGATTTGCAGGCCCGTGAGGATGAACCCCATGGACATCATGACGACGTTGGCGGTGTAGGCCTGTTGGAAGAAATTCGGAGATTTCCGCCAATAGCCCATGACGATGAGGATGACGGCAAGCGCCATGATCTGGCCCAGTTCGACGCCCACGTTGAACGCCAGAAGATTGGCCAGAAGCCCGTCCGAGGCGATTTCGTAATCGAGGATCTTGGTGGCCAGGCCCGTGCCATGGAAAAAGCCAAAGATCAGCGTTGCGGCCTTGGTGTTGGGCTGGACACCGAACCAGCGCTGGTAGGCCCCCAGATTGTCGAGCGCCTTGTAAACCACCGAAAGGCCGATGATGGCATCAACGATATAGGCGTTGATGCCCCAGCCGAACCAGACGCCGGCCAGCATCGTGGTCGAGTGACCAACCGCAAAAATGCTGACATAGATGCCCACGTCCTTCATCCGGTAAAGGAAGAAGACAACGCCGAGCAGGAACAGGATGTGGTCGTAGCCCGTCACCATGTGTTTGGCACCGAGATACATGAAGGGGATGATGTTCACCCCCCAGATTTCCTGGATGTAACCCGCGTCACCTTCGGTGACATTATGGGCCAGCGCGTGGCTCGCGCTCAGGAAGAGCGCTGTTAGCGCAAGAAAGGACAGGATCACGATCCGGCGTGGGCCGGGGTCGATCCAGCCCCGATGGACTGTCGTCATGGATTGAACTCCGCAGATGTGTTTGATGATCAAAAGATGTGCGCCATTGGGCGCGATCCATCACACACGCGGCGGGCGTTCGATCTGGTACGTCCGCAGAGGTTTCACAGTGGCTGAGCCCAGACGCCACGCGGTTCTGTAGATGTCGATCGGTTGCGGAACCATATCGGGGCCAGGCACGATTGCCTGGCTGTGATCATGATCGACACGGTCGTGGCTGTGTCCATGCATGGCCCACAGCAGATCCTCTTCCAACCCGTGGGAATGCCCGTGCTGGGCGATCATCTCAGCGTGCTCTTGAAGCACGTCGAGGACTGCGGGCGCATGCGAGGTTGTGGGCATCACCGACCAGACAACAAATGTCGCGCACAGCAGGGTTGCGAAAGCAGCCTTTGCGATGGTCAGCAGGGGTTTCATCAGGTTTGCCTGTCCGCTCGTCTGTGTCGTGATGCGTGGTCGCACAGTTTTGTTCATCCCCCTAGGGAGGATAGGGTGTTCATAGGGCAAACCACCCTGGTCATGCAAGCCCTCCCGCGGCCGGGGCGGAATGGCGACAGTCGCTGCGATTCGGGCCAAGGTCTGGTATACGGGACACAGCAGATGTTGGCCCCACAGCGGCCCGTCAGCTCTGAGCAAGAGACCGAATTGCGGAGGAAGAAGCCCGGAACGTTCTGAGTGTTGTCGCCATTTTCAATTGATTTTCAAACATGCGGATTGAACACTGGCCAGATATTTGAGGGGAAAGATACATGAGTTCATTGAATCGCCGAAACCTGTTGAAAGTAACCGTATCCACGATCGCGATGGTGTCGCCAATTGGAGCAGCCCTTGGCCAGACCACGTCCCTTGCTGATATTGGGACAAAAGTCATTCCGCTGCCAACAGTCACTGTCTACACCGCGCGGGACGTTCTCACGCTTGATCCGGCAAAACCGGTTGTAAATGCCGTGGCCGTGGTGGACGGGCGCATTCTTTTGACCGGTACGCTCGATGACGTGGTGGGGACACTCAAGGGGCAGCGTCACACGATCGACGACCGGTTTGCCGACAAGGTGATCGTGCCGGGTTTTATTGCCCAGCATGACCATCCGCTTTTGGCTGCCCTCACGATGTCCTCGGAAATCCTGTCGATCGAGGATTGGGCGTTGCCATTTGGAACAGTCCCGGCTGTTCGGGACAAAACGGATTTCATTGACCGTCTGACAAAGGCGGTTGACGCAAGAACAGACCCGGCGGAACCTGTGGTGTCCTGGGGGTATCACCCGGCCTTTTACGGGGCGCTCACGCGCCAAGATCTCGATGCGATCAGCACCACGCAGCCAATATTGGTGTGGGCGCGGTCCTGTCACGAGATGATCCTGAACAGTGTGGCGCTTGAACTCGGTGATGTTACCCAGGAGTTGATCGACGGGTTTTCGTCCACTGAAAAAATGCAGTCGAGCTTTGCCGAGGGCCGGTTCTGGGAGCAGGGACTGTTTGCGGTTCTGCCCAACATCGCGCCTCTGGCGGCCTCGCCCGAGCGGTTGCAAGCGGGGCTGGAGCTCACCCGGGATTATATGCACGCAAAGGGCGTTACCTTTGGAAACGAACCCGGCGGAATTCTGTCAAAGCCTGTGCAGGATGGTATTAACGCGGTGTTTTCGAGCCCCGACATGCCGTTCCGCTGGTCCTTTATGCCAGATGGGAAGACATTGATTCAGGGGTCTTCGGATGACAACCGGGTGGTTCAAGACACGCAAAACCTGGATAGCTGGTATGGCGGGATGACCAGCCTGGCCCCCAATCAGGTCAAACTTTTTGCTGACGGGGCGATCTACTCTCTGGAAATGAAGGTCCGGGATCCCTTCATGGACGGGCATGACGGTGAGTGGATGATGGACAAGGTTGATTTCGAAAGAGCGTTTCGAATTTATTGGGATGCCGGGTATCAAATCCATGTGCATGTCAACGGAGATGCCGGTCTGGATCGTGTGCTGGATACACTCGAGATGAACCTGCGCCGGACCCCGCGATATGATCACCGGACAGTTCTGGTTCACTTTGCGGTCAGCGCGGAAGATCAGGTGAAGCGGATTGCAGATCTTGGCGCAATCGTCAGCGCCAACCCGTATTATGTAACAGCTCTTGCCGATCAATATTCCCAGGTTGGTCTGGGCCCTGAGCGCGCGGATTCAATGGTCCGAATCGGCGATGTATCACGCGCGGGCATTTCCTGGTCTTTGCATTCGGATATGCCGATGGCACCGGGTGATCCGTTGTTCCTGATGTGGAGCGCCGTAAACCGGGTCACATCCTCGGGTCGGGTTGCAGGGCCGGAACAAAGGGTCAGCGCCGAAGATGCGTTGCGTGGCGTGACAATCGAAGCTGCATACTCGCTCAAACTCGAAGACGAGATCGGCAGTATCGAACCGGGAAAACGCGCCAATTTTACCGTTCTTGATCGCAATCCGCTCACCGTCGACCCAATGGAAATCAAGGAGGTCAAGGTGTGGGGAACGGTTATGGAAGGCCGGGTTCAGCCGGTTGAAGTGACTGAAAGGAAAGCATCCCTGATCGAACCTATTCCAGCCGGACCAAGCCATGCGTTCGCTGAAGCCTCTTTCCAGCATGCGCTCAAGGTGGTGCATTCTCACCTTTAGCTTGCAGAGGCACCCCCAGGCCAAAACCGGTTGTCCGCTCTGTTGTCGGATCCTGGGGGTGGTCCCAGGAGGTTCGCCTGTCTGCGCTGGGCCATCGGGGCCTGATTGGCAGCGTCGGAAATTCAGATGTTGCTCAGACGTTGTTCAGACGCTGCACAGGTCGCTTCCTGTGCCTGGCCGTCTTTCGAACAGCCGCTGCATTCAGCACAGAGGGCTTTGAGCCGGATTTTGCGCCCAAGGGTGCCGCGTGTTGCGGGGGTGTTGCGAAACCCATGTGCCAGAGTGCGCCACCGCGCCGCGCCGACAGGCGCGGCGCCCGGCCCAACGGGACAGGGCGGATCTGTGATCCGGCCCAGTCCGGGCGGGAGCCCATCGGGTTATTTGTCGGGCGCTGTTTTGGGGGCGTGCAGCTTGCGCAGGGCATGGCGGAAATCGGACTCGAGCGCGGTGAAATCGCGGGTGCCGGTCTCGTCTCGGCGTCCGATCAGGACATAATCCCATCCCGGCCGGCCCAATTCGGGCAGGACCATCCGGGCGATTTCGCGCAGGCGGCGTTTGGCGCGGTTGCGGGCCACGGCGTTGCCGACTTTTTTCGAACAGGTGAATCCGACCCGAATCGTCGCGTCATCGTCCCGGCGATTGCGCGCCTGGACCATCATCCCCTGGGTGCCCTGACGGCGCGCGCGTGCGGCAGCCAGAAAATCCCGGCGCTTGACCATTACGGTCAAGCCGGGCAATGGGGATGCGCAAACAGATACCGCCGGGGGCATCTCCCCGGTGGCGGTGTTGCCATCTGCAGGGGCCTCCGGCGGTATCATGTCTCTTACAGAACCTGTCGGGTGAGCTTTAGGCGCTCAGCGACTTGCGGCCGCGGGCGCGGCGTGCGTTCAGGATCTTGCGGCCAGCTTTTGTGGCCATCCGCGAACGGAAGCCGTGGCGGCGTTTGCGAACCAGGTTCGAAGGCTGAAAGGTGCGTTTCATCGCTCCGGTCTCCAATAATCATCGGGCGTGGCGTGGAATCGCCTCCCGGGGTCTATCTCGAAGCCCGGTGCTTAGAAGGGTTTCCCGGACAAGTCAAACCCCGTGACCCGGGTTTTCGCCCTCTATTGCAACATTTATGTCGCAAACCCTGATCGGGGCCCCGTTTTTCCGCCCGGATTGTTTCAAACGGGGCATCAGGCGGTTTGTTTCTCACAAAAACAGAGGCCGAGTTCAAGGGGACGTGAACATGGGCTGTGATGTCTCGAAGCGGACGCCATTTAGACGTAGCAATGAGCCATGCAAAAGGACAGACCATCAATGACAGACGTTGCCCCACCTTCCAAACGCGGGTTTTCCCGGCATCTGCCGCTGATTCTGGTGGCGGTTGTGGCCATCATTGGCGCGTTGACCCTGCGCGATTATCTGAGCTTTGACACGCTGCGCGACAATCGCGAGGCGTTGTTGGCTTACCGCGATCAGAATTTTGTCGGCCTGGTTGCGTTGTTTATGCTCGCCTATGTGGTGATTGTGGCGTTTTCGCTGCCCGGAGCGGCGGTGGCATCGGTCACCGGCGGGTTTCTGTTCGGTTTGGTGGCCGGGACGGTCTTTAACGTGGTCGCCGCGACCATCGGAGCGGCGGCGATCTTTTTGGCGGCGCGCTGGGGGTTGGGGCAATCGCTGACGGCCAAGCTCGAGGCCTCTGAGGGGACGTTGCAGAAACTGAAGACCGGATTGCGCGACAATGAGATCGAAGTGCTGTTCCTGTTGCGTCTGGTGCCTGCGGTGCCGTTTTTTGTCGCCAACCTGTTGCCCGCGTTGGTCGGGGTGAAATTCGGCAACTTCCTGTGGACCACCGCGTTGGGGATTGTTCCCGGCGGGATCGTGTTTACCTGGATCGGTGTCGGTCTGGGCGAAGTGTTCGATCGTGGCGAATCGCCGGATCTGTCGTTGTTGTGGGAACCCCATGTGATCGGTCCGATTCTGGGATTGTGCGTCCTGGCGGCCTTGCCCATTGTCATCAAGTCCCTGCGTGGCCGGAAAGAGATCTGACAACATGACACGAATCAAATGTGATCTTCTGGTGATCGGAGCCGGATCCGGTGGGTTGTCTGTCGCGGCGGGTGCCAGCCAGATGGGGGCCGATGTCGTGCTGCTCGAAGGGCACGAAATGGGCGGCGATTGCCTGAACTTTGGCTGTGTCCCGTCCAAGGCGTTATTGGCCAGCGCCAAAGTGGCCCACACCCAGGCACATGCCAGCGCCTTTGGCGTTGCGGATCAGGTGCCACAGGTGGATTACGCGGCGGCCAAGGATCACGTGCGCAACGTGATCGACACCATCGCCCCGGTCGACAGCCAGGAGCGATTCGAAGGGTTCGGAGTGCGGGTGATCCGCGAATATGGCCAGTTTATTTCCCCGACCGAGGTCCAGGCCGGAGAGAATGTCATCACCGCGCGCCGGGTGGTGATCGCCACTGGATCGTCGCCGTTGGTGCCGCCGATTCCGGGATTGGACAGCGTTCCGTTTGACACCAACGAAACCATTTTTGATCTGCGCGACAAACCCGATCACCTGTTGATCATCGGGGGAGGCCCCATCGGCATGGAAATGGCGCAGGCGCATGTCCGGCTGGGCTGCAAGGTCACGGTGATCGAAGCGGCCAGGGCGCTGGGCAAGGACGACCCCGAACTGGCCGAGGTGGTGATCGGGTCGCTGCGCGATGAAGGGGTGCAGATCGTCGAAAGCGCGATGGCGGCGTCGATTGCCGGGTCGGCGGGCGATATCCGCATCGAGACCAGCGATGGGCGGGAATTTGCCGGGTCGCATCTGTTGTTGGCGATCGGGCGCAAGGCCAACACGGACCGGTTGAACCTGGCCGCTGCGGGGATCGAACCCACGCGAACCGGCATTCAGGTGGATGCGGGGCTGCGCACCACAAACAAGAAAGTCTATGCCATTGGCGATGTTGCAGGGGGGCTGCAGTTTACCCATGTGGCGGGCTATCAGGCCGGGGTGATCATTCGGTCGATCCTGTTCGGTCTGCCTGCCAAGGCCAGCACCCATCACATCCCCTGGGCCACCTATACCGACCCGGAACTGGCCCATGTCGGCCTGAGCGAAGCCGAGGCGCGCCAAAAACACGGGGCCAGGTTGGAGGTGGTGCGGTTTGATTATCATCACAACGACCGCGCCATTGCCGAGCGCAAAACCAAAGGGTTCATCAAGGTGATGGTGGTCAAGGGGCGGCCTGTGGGCGCGTCGATTGTCGGCCATCAGGCGGGCGAACTGATCAATCTGTGGTCGCTGGTGTTGGCCAACAAGCTGAAAATGGGCCAAGTCGCGGCGATGGTTTCGCCTTACCCCACAATTGGCGAGGTGAACAAACGTGCCGCCGGGGCCTATTTCTCTCCCAGATTGTTTGATAACCCATTGGTCAAACGAGTTGTTGGGCTGGTCCAACGCTGGCTGCCCTGATCGGGAAAGGGGGACACGCTGAATTCGCTTTCCGGACGTTTTCTGATCCTGACCACGGTTTTCGTGATGTTGGCCGAAGTGTTGATCTTTGTCCCGTCGATTGCCCGTTTCCGTGAAGATTTCCTGTTGAGTCGGCTGGAGCGGGCCCAGATTGCATCGCTCGCGTTGCTGGCGGATGACATGTTGGCGACCGAACTGGAAGCCGAGCTGTTGGAAAACGCCGGGGTTTTCAATGTGGTGTTGCGGCGGGACGAAGTGCGCCAGCTGATGTTGTCGTCACCGATCCCGAATCCGATTTCCGAAACCTTTGATCTGCGCACCTCCAGCGCGGTGTCGCTGATCGGTGACGCGATGGTGCGGCTGTGGGATCGGGAAAATCAGGTCATCCGGGTGATGGGCGAACCGGTGCGCGATGCCGGGTTGTTGATCGAAATAACCATGGAAACGGCACCGTTGCGGGCGGCCATGATCGAATACGGGGTGCGCATTCTGGCGTTGTCGGCGGTGATCTCGGTCTTTACGGCGGTGTTGCTGTTCATTGCCGTGCGCATGTTTCTGGTCAAACCGATCAAGGGGGTCGTGGGGTACATGCAGCGTTATGCTGCTGCGCCCGAGGATGCACGGGGTATCATTACCCCGAATGCGGGCGTGACCGAATTGCGCGAAGCCGAAGAGGCGTTGTTGCAATTGCAGACCGAACTGACCCATGCGTTGAAACAGCGGGAACGCCTGGCCCAGTTGGGCGGGGCGGTGGCCAAGGTCAGCCATGATTTGCGCAATATTCTGACGTCGGCGCAATTGTTCACCGACCGCATTGAAACCAGCGAGGATCCATTGGTGCGCCGTCTTGCGCCCAAGTTGGTGAATTCCATCACCCGCGCCGTGTCGCTGTGCGAAGGCACGCTGGCCTTTGGTCGGGCCGAAGAACCGGCCCCGACGCTGGGCATGGTGCATCTGGGGCAGATCGTTGATGACATCGCTGAAAGCGAACTGCTGGCGGCGGGAGAGGCCAAGGTCCGTATTCTCAATACGATACCAGCGCCGGTGGTCGTGCGGGGCGATGGGGAGCAATTGTTCCGGGTGATCATGAATCTCGTGCGCAATGCCCGTCAGGCCATAGAGGCAACCGGAAAGCCGGGGCAGGTGACCATCAGCCTGCGCGAAGAGGATCAGGCCTGGTGGATCGAAATTGCCGATACCGGGCCGGGTTTGCCGCCCAAGGCCAAAGAGAATCTGTTTACGCCGTTCCAGGGCGGCGTTCGCAAGGGCGGCACGGGTTTGGGATTGGCCATTGCTGCGGAATTGATCCGCGGACATGGCGGCAGTGTGGCGCTGAAACAGACCGGGCCAGAGGGGACAATCTTTGAAATCTGCTTGCCACGTGGCGATGGTGCAATTTAATTTGTTTTAGGGGTTGCGCCGTGTTTGTGCTAAGTCTAAACACCGCCTCACCAACGCGGACCGATAGCTCAGCTGGATAGAGTACCTGACTACGAATCAGGGGGTCGGGGGTTCGAATCCTCCTCGGTCCGCCATTGGTTTTCCCCAAATCATTGAAGATCAACAACTGTTTTGGTGTGCGGATTCGCATCCCTGAGCGGGGAGCCGAGCCATCCCGTAACCTTTGCTGTAACCTTTCCTGTGGCCTGCACTGTGTTTGCGCTGTGGTTGCGCTGTGGTTGCAGTGGGGTCGTAGGGATTCTGGGGCCGGGGTGATTGCTGCGCGACCAACCGCTTTTGGACAACGCCACGCTCTCATTCGGTGCAAATTCAGTGGGGGTGGTTGTCGGACACCAAGCGCAAGGCGGCACGGAGCGGAGGGCTCCGCGCCCCGGGTGCGGTTATCCGGCGTGATCCAGATTCTTGAGTTGCAGGACGCTCATCACCGCAAGCAGCGCAAAGAAGGCCGGATCCGACCAGCCGAAGCCGGTGAAGACACCAGTCAGGGCGGCATAAAGCGTCACGCCAAATCCAAGCGCGTTGGTCGCCGCCAGTCCGGTCAGCAGTTTTTTGGCGGTTGCAACGTCGGTCACATCCCGCAGCAGAAACCCCAGAATGGCAATGCCGCCAAGGAAAATGCTGTTGTGCTGGGACAGGAACCAGGCGTAGCGGTCATTCAGTTCCACGCCGTAGTTGGGCCATAGAAAGCCGGGCAGGAAAAACAGCGCAAAGGCAAAGACTGCATAGATCGTGCTGTGAACGGTCAGGAAGGTTCGGGTGGTCATCTGAGGGATCCTTGTCGGTGTTGCGGGGCCATGAGCGACGTGAGCCAGCGCCCGGCCAGGGCGACGGTAGGGGCTGGATCACGCTGGGGTCAGGCCGCGTCTCCCAGTGGGGCATTGGTGATTGCGCTGAGGTCTTCCATGATGTCGAACACATGATCCGACGTTACGGTGACGCCGATTGCCGCCAGCCGTTTCACATGCATCGCCTTGTAGGTGTCCAGGGCGGCGAGATCCCTGAACAGATAGGTCGAGCCGAAATCACCGCTGTTTTGATCGATGGTCCAGATCTTCCAGATCACGCCAGGGTCCTGCGCAATGCTGTGTGCCAACTGTTTTGTGCCTTCGGCGAACTCTTGGGTCATGGGGCCATTGTATGTCATGTGCAGGTCCCAGATTTTCATCGTGCTCATTGGGTCTATCCTTTTGGTTTGTCTTGCGCCGGCATGGTTCATGGCGGCGCGTGTGGTTTCCGTTGCGACACAAGATAGGCTGGGTTATCTGTTTGAATAAGACGACCCTTCAGATCAGATTGTTAGGAATATTGAACAATGAAACGCAACGAATTGAACGATGTGTCGATCTTCGTTGCGGTCGCTCGGGAGAATGGCTTTCGCGCGGCTGCCGACAAACTGAAACTGGGGGCGGGATCGGTGAGTGAAGCGGTGCAGCGGTTCGAAGATCGTCTGGGCGTGCGCCTGATCGAGCGGTCAACACGGGCGATTGCCCTGACCAAGGCGGGTGAACTGCTGTATCGCCGCAGTCTGCCAGCGATCAACGACCTGGAAACAGCGTTGAATGATGTGCATGACCTGAACGAAGGCCTGTCGGGTACGCTTCGGCTGACCGCGCCAATCGGCGCGGGCCAGTTGTTTTTGGATGCCCTGATCACGGGTTTTGCCAAAGAACATCCGGCGGTGACGATTGAATTGATCTATGACGAAAAAAAGGTCGATCTCGTGACCAGCGGGGTCGATGCCGCAATTCGGGCTGAAACCCTGCTTGATCCGGACACACATGCCATCGCAGTTGGTCCCGTTCAGGACATGATGATTGTGGCATCGCCTGACTATCTGGCCAAATCTCCGCCTCTGGAGGTTCCGGCTGATGTGGCTGGGCATAACGGGGTCTGTTTCGCCTTTGCGGGTGCCGACGATTTGGCCCCGTGGGTGTTTACCGGCAAGGACGGCCCGTTTTCGGTCATGCCGCGCCCCCGGATGGTTGCAAATGACGTGACATCCATCCTGGAAGGAGCCAGGGCGGGCCTGGGGTTAACCTATATCTTTGCAAATTCTGTCGAGAGTTTTTTGCGGGATGGCAGTCTGGTTCAGGTTCTGAACGGACGAACCGAGGCTCTGCCGAGATTTTCGCTGAACTATCTGACCAAGCGCAACATGCCATCCCGCGTCAGGGCGTTCGTCGATTTTGCGAAAGGGCACAAATCATAGATCGGCACCGCCAAATTCGGCATCATCGCCCCCGCTCCGTTTGGACCGTCGGTTTGCGGTGCGATGGGCTGTGGGCCGCAGGATGTGGGTTGAAGGCCGAGGGCTGTTGCAGGTCCCCGCAACAGCCGCCCCGATGGGGGGCTGACCCTAATCTCTGAGCAGGGCCTTCAGGATGTCGGAATGGTCCAGTTTTCCAACAATGTCGCGGCCGTTGGACACAAAGTATTCGCCAGAGTCATTCAATTGGGCGCGCATGAGGTCTTTGACCGTGGTGTCAGCGCAATATATCCGCGCGTCGGCAGGTATTTCGCCCTGGATGGGTTGCATGATTTCGGCTGCGTGCAAAACGTTGATCGGATTCATATGCGCCACAAAGTTTTTCACATAGTCCGTGGCCGGTTGCAGCACGATTTCCTGCGGTGTCCCAATCTGCACGATACGCCCGCCTTGCATGATCGCAATCCGGTTCCCCAGCTTGATGGCTTCGTCCAGGTCATGGCTGACAAACAGGATGGTCCTGTTCAGTTCGGATTGCAATTGAAGCAGTTCGTCCTGAAGTTCGTTGCGGATCAGAGGGTCCAGCGCGGAAAACGGTTCGTCCATCAGCAAAAGCGGTGCGTCTGTGGTAAAGGCGCGGGCCAGGCCCACCCGCTGTTGCATACCGCCTGACAATTCTGAAATTGCCATATTCGCCCATTGCGAAAGATGCACTTTTTCCAACTGGTTCATGGCCCTGGGGATGCGCTGTTCCCGAGGCACACCGGCAAGTTCGAGCCCAAAGGCGACGTTGTCCAATACCGTGCGCCAGGGGAGCAGACCGAAGTGTTGGAACACCATGGAAACATCATGGCAGCGGATTTCGCGCAGCTCTCGGGAAGACACCGAGGACAGGTCAACAAGCTGTTGGTTCCGTCGCAGATGAACAGTGCCTTCCACCAGTTTGTTCAGACGGTTTGAGGCCCGAAGCAAGGTGGATTTGCCAGACCCCGAGAGCCCCATGAGGACAACGATTTCACCTTCGCGCACATCGAGGGAGCAATCATGAACGCCAAGGATTTGTCCGGTCTCTGCCCGTATCTCTTCGCGGGATTTGCCATCCTGCATCATGGGCAGAGCGGATCGGGGGGAGTCGCCAAAGACGATGCTGGCATTTTGGAATTTGATCACGGTGTCGGTCATGTCAGCTTCTTTCCACTTTCAGCAGCCGATCCAGAATGATGGCGATAATGACAATTGCGATGCCGACCTCGAACCCTTTGGCGACATTGACCTGATTGAGGGCGCGCAGAGTTGGAACGCCCAGGCCGCTGGCACCGACCAAGGCCGCGATGACCACCATCGACAGGGACAGCATGATTGTCTGGGTGAGCCCCGCCAGAATCTGTGGCAGGGCCCAGGGGAGTTTGACCTTCCACAATACCGCCGCTTTGGTGGCACCAAAGGCGTCGGCGGTTTCGACCAGCGCGGGGGGTGTTGAGGAAATGCCCAAATACGTCAGGCGAATGGGTGCCGGAACTGCGAACACCACTGTGGCGATAAGCGCGGGAACAGCCCCCAGACCAAAAAGCACCAGCGCCGGAATGAGATAGACGAATGTCGGGATCGTCTGCATGAGGTCCAATATGGGCTGGAGAACGCGATACACCCAAGGTCGCCCCGCGGCCAGAATGCCAATCGGAACGCCGACCAACATCGACATGGTCGTGGCCGCGAGAACCAGCGACAGCGTTTCCGTCGTTTCGATCCAATACCCCTGATTGATGATCAACAGCAGGCCCAGGCCGGTAAAGGCGGTCAAAGCCAGAGACCGATGCAAATACCAGGCCAACGCCGAAACCAACCCGATCAGCACAAAGGGATGGGGGAGTTGCAACACCCAGAGCGTGGCATCCACGATCCCCCCAATGCCACCCGACAACCCGTCGAAAAACCAGGCCATGTTGGTGGTGAGCCAATCGACCAGATGTTTAGCCCACTGACCGACGGGGATCTTGTGCAGTTCAAGCCATTCCATGTTGCTCTCCCATTGTTTGAGATCCTTCTGGGTCCGATTGCAACCAGTGGGCGGCCAGGGCACACATGTCGTCGTCCAGTATGTGGCCAACCATGGGCAGCAGTTTGAATTGCGCATTCGGGATGACGGCGGCGGCACCGCGTCCCCGTTTGGCGGAAATACAAGGATCCCGGCCCCCGTGCAGAACCAGTGTCCGGGCGACGATTGTTTGCAACAGATGTTGCCGGTGCGGCGTCGTCTGAACCGCCAGCGCATGGCGGGCAGATCCCCCGAATGCGTATCCGCGTGTGACAATTTCTTTGATGTCGGCACGAAGATCGGGCGTGTCTTGCAGGCGTCCGGCCCCATAGGCCAATGCGTCGTCCAGCAGATAATCCTGTGTTTTGCCCGGATCATCAGGCACGCAGAACAGCCGTGCCATCCGACGCATGGCCTCCCTGGTTCCGTCGACTTCGGTGGTGCCGTCGTTGCTGCCAAGCTGGACGAATTTGCCCACCCGTGATCCGCCTGCGGCCGCTACCAGTTGGCCGATCATGCCGCCCATCGAAAATCCGACCAGATCGAACCCGTCGATTTTCAGCCTGTCCAGCAGGGCCAGAACATCATCGCGCATATCGAAGAGCGAGTAAGGTGCCATCCTGAGCGCGTTTGGCAGATCGCCCTTTAGCCAGACATCCGCCACAGACGGTTCGCTGTCTGGTCCACAGCGCGGAGATTTGCCTGCGTCACGGGTGTCGATGCAGATGACGCGCCGGGTCTGGACGAGCGAGTTGATAAAGGCGGGGGGCCATTCGATGGCCTGCATACCCAACCCGACAAGCAGAACTGTCGGGCGGGCGGTGGGGTCACCGACCTCGTGGTGATACAGGTCGAGCGGTTGGTGCCAGGGCGACCCGGCAGGCAATGCTTGGCTGGTCATGCCCATCACTCGAGTCCCAGATGCGATCGCACGGCGGGCAATCCGGGAGCACCATCCGCGGTTTTCACGTTGTCCAACCAGCCGACCAGCAGGTCAGGATATTTGGTGATCAGTCGTTGCGCGGCGTCATCAGGGTCTTCGCCGTCATTGATGATGTATCCCATCCCTTCGCTTTCCAGTTGAACGGTGAATTCAAGCTGGCGGAGGAGTTGGCCGACATTTGGACAGTCCTGCATATACCCGGCCCGAACCTGAGTATTCACAGTCGCCGCGCCAAAGTTGGGCCCAAAATAGTCATCGCCGCCGGTCAGGTATTCGATGTCGAATTCGACGTTCATCGGGTGCGGTGCCCAGCCCAGGAATACAACCCATTCTTCTCTGGAGATTGCGCGTCGCACCTGTGCCAGCATGCCTTGTTCAGAGCTTTCGACGACTTTCCAATCCCCCAACCCAAAGGCGTTCGTTTCAACGACTTCCAGCATCTGGCCATTTCCGCCGGGTTCGATGCCATAGAATGTGTTGCCGAATTTCTCAGCCTGGGATGCAAGGTCTGAAAAATCTGTAATGCCTGCGTCGTGAACGTATTTCGGGACCGCAAAAGTGAATTTGGCGTCCTGAAGATTTTGATGAACTGTCTCGATCTCTTGGCCCTGGACATAGGGGGCAAAGTAGATGGTCATCGCCGGGTCCCAGTACCCCAGAAAGACATCGAGATCTTTGTTGATCATCGATTCATAGATCACCGTGGTCCCGAGAACATTTGTCTCTGGCGTGTACCCCAAACCTTGGAGAAGCACCGACGCCACGCCTGTGGTCAGCGCCAAATCGGTCCAGCCGGGTTCAGCCATTCGGACTGTTTGACAGGACGCATTGGCGAGTCCCGCGGTCAAAACGGAAAACCCTACGACAGTTGCAAGCAGTGTTGATTTCATTGGTTCCTCCCAGAAATTTATAGACTTACTGGTCTATAAATAGATTGACTGGTACACATTGACACCCGAGTCAACAAAATATTTACTCCCGCCAACTCGATGGAGGGGGCGATGAAGCGGAAGAAGCTGTGGCGATTGAGAACCGAAGAATACTCCAAGGCTGCCTTTGAAGTTCTTAGCGAGGTTGGACTTTCTGGGACGACAGTGGAAAAGGTCGCCAACCATGCTGGCGTTTCCAAAACGAATGTTCTCCACTATTTCGGGAGCAAGACCCGTTTGTTGGAAATGGCGCTGCGGTTCGGAAATGCGGATCTCGCGCGCGGCGTCAAAGCGTTGCTGATTCGATCAAACTCACCCTGGGAACGGATCTATTCCGTGATCGAGGGAAATTTCTCCCGGCAGTATTATAATCCAAAAATCGCGCATGCGTGGTTATGCCTGTTGGCCGAAGTGCCCTATCAGCCGAGCTATCAGAGAATTCAGACGGCTCTGCACAGCCGGATGAAATCGAATCTGACGCATGCGCTTGTGCAGGTGACGGACCGGGAAAACGCAGATGAAACAGCCTTGGCTATCTCGGTGATGATAGACGGGCTGTGGATGCGCTGCGGGCTCCATGATGGTGGGATTGACCGGGAAACGGCCTTGGCCCAGATGGATGCCTTGATTGGGGCTCGCTTTCCTGATTGCCCGGACCGTTTGACGGCCAAAGCCCGCATCAGTGAAATTCAGGACATATTGACGGTTGGATAGCACCCGTTGGGATGGCTTGCCCAAGGCGGCAAGCTGCCGTTACGGGGGTGATTAGCCCGCAGGCCGAGGCCCGGACGTTCCGGTTTGGCCTGGCCCGCCATTGGGACGCGGTCCGGGGGCGACCCGTGATCGACCCGTGATCGACGGGGGTGCCGGTGGGCGATGCGTCGGCGGGCGGGCGGATTATCTGGCCAGGGTGGCGACGTCGCGGACAAAGCTGTTGCATGTGTCCGCCATGGTGATGGGCAACATGTGGCCCCGGTCCGGCAGGATTTCCACGGAAAACCCGTAGTTTTCCATGATTGTTCCCTGTGCCTGGTAATTCAGAACGGCGTCCTTGTCGCCAAAGAGCACGGCACCGGGCGGCAGGGCTGCATGGGCATAGGCGGTGCATTGCTCGGGCATGGCGGTTTCTGCGGCAACCAGATCTGCGGAGGCGGAGATATACGCCTGGGGCCGCAGACCCAAGGCCGCCCCGGCGTCGGTGAGGAAATCCGAGGGACATGGATCAGGGGTAAAAACCTGTTCAAGAACCGTTTCCGCAGTGCGTTCGGCCATCGGTACGGCCAGGGTGTGGCCCAGGAAACGGCGCAGCCAGGGGCTGTGGACCCGCAGTCCCTTGAAGCTGTCGGGCGCGTCCGGTGTGGGGTGTGTCAGGGGGGCGATCAATCCCAACGCCTTGATCTGGCCGGGGCGATCCAGCGCCATGGCAAGCGCAACTGCGCCCCCCAACGAGTGGCCAACCACAATCGGGCGCGTCACCACCACAGCGTCCAAAAATTGCCACAGCATCCGCGCCTGAGCAGAGGGATCGGCCAAGTCATCTCTGTCGCGCCGGGAATAGCCACAGCCGGGCCGGTCAGGGACAATGACGCGGAAATCCCGTGCCAGATCCTGTGCCATGGCATAGGTGAAATGCTGCAATTGCCCGGAGAGCCCATGGATCAGCACCAGCGGCGGGGCGTTTGGATCCCCCAGTTCGACAAAGTGAATGGCCCCTTCGCTGACCGGCATGATCTGCCCGGCCTGGGGCACTGCGATTTCAGCCTGTTTCGCGAGGCGGCGCGTTTTCAGGTGGGTCTTGATCAACAAGAGACACACAAGCGTAAGAAGCAGGAGGATAAAAACATACATGGTTGAAAATACCTGATTTGATCAATGGTCCGGTGGATCTCCCAATGTGTTCAGATTGGGTCTGGGCAGTTGGTCCAGCAAGCCAAACACATGGGTTCGGCAGGATGTCCCCGGCCAGTTGTCCGGGTGGAATTCGGGCGGCAGATCCGGGTGACGCAGGACGACCCGGCGCCATCTGTGCACGATCAGGGTCCGCAGTGTTGCGATCTGTGCTGCGCTCAGGCCTGTGGGCACCTGGGACAGCCCCTGCAACGCCTGTTCCAGGTCAGTGCAGGTTTCGATCAATTCGGGTGCGTAGATCTGATTGCGCAGCCAATTGGGGACGGACATCTTGTCGACAACAAAGGTCAACAGGTCCTCGCAATTGCGTGGAACCGGGCCGGCCCCCAATGCGCTGTGGCGCCCGATGCTGATGTAATTCTGGGTCAGCATGACGTCTTCCAATGTGCTTTGGCCGCTGGTTTCTTGGGCCATGAGCACATGCCAGGAGGTGATGGCTTCCGGCGCGTGGCTATAGATGCGGGGGGTGACCGCGGCGCTTTGGGCGCGTCCCGAGGGGGTCAGGAAATGCACGCTGGTGCGGCCGATGCGGGAACTGTCGATCCAGCCGTCTTTGCGCAGGCGGTGCAAGGCAACGCGGATGGCTTCGGGTTTGATGCCCATCGGACCGATCACCCGCGTCAGGGCGCTGCCGCTGATCCGGTCTTTGGGATCTTGGGCCATATCGCCGAACAAGGAGACGATGATGGACCAGACACGTTGATTTTTCGGATCATTCAACCGGTCTACGGTCGTGCCAAACCAACTGTCAATTTTCTCTGTCATGTGGACAGCTTATGCCGAGTCGAGCAAAGTTTCCAGAGCATCGGCAGAGGTGCGTGCAAGCACACACCCTACGGCGGTCCGCACGGTCACGGGCCAGGCCGCGCACAGGCAAAGCCTGTGCGCGGCCTGGCCCAACGGGTATTGGGGACCCTATGGGGGCCCGATACCGGGCGGGAGACCCCCGAAGTCGGTTTGGGCCTGACTGTGGAGATCAGAATGCGTTCATGGTCAAGAGTTCGTATTCGGCCACCATGTCGTCATCCTGGTTTGTCAGGGTCACGTGCCAGCGGACTTCGCCATAGTCATCGTTGCGCGGCGTCTTTTTCTTGACCGTCAGGCGGACCTTGATGCTGTCCCCGGCCGAGACCGGCTTCATGAACCGCAACCCGTCCAGGCCGGTATTGGCCAGCACCGGCCCTTCGTTGGGTTCGACGAACAGTCCGGCGGCAAAGCTGAGCAGAAGATAGCCATGGGCCACGCGCCCCGGAAAGAACGGGTTCCGGCGGGCGGCGTCTTCGTCCATGTGGGCATAGAAGGTATCGCCGGTGAAATTGGCGAAATGTGCGATGTCGTCCAGGGTCACGATGCGCGGGTCGGTATACAGGGTCTCACCAATCGCCAGGTCGCCGAATTTGCGCGTGAACGGATGTGCGGGGCCTTGGATCTCGGGGGCACCGGGCACCCATGTGTCACCGATGGCGGACAGGATCGCGGGCGACCCCTGAATGGCGGTGCGCTGCATGTAATGTTTCACGCCGCGCACGCCGCCCAGCTCTTCGCCACCGCCGGCACGGCCGGGGCCGCCGTGCACCATATGGGGCAGGGGCGAGCCATGGCCGGTCGATTCCTTCATCGAGTCGCGGTTGTTGAAATACAGACGCCCGTGATAGGCACCTGACCCGATGGCCACAGTGCGGGCAACATCGGCGTCATGGGTGATGACCGACGCCACCAGCGAACCCTGACCGCGGTTGGCCAGCGCCACCGCATGGTCCAGATCGCGATACCCCATGACGGTGGATACGGGGCCAAAGGCTTCGGTGTCATGCACGCGCTGGGCGTTGTCCGGGTCGGCGCAATGGAACAGCATCGGCGGGACAAAGGCCCCCTTGTCCGCATCTGCCCCATCGACGGTGAAATTGTCCGGATCGCCAAACACGCGTTCGGCTTCCTGTGCCAGAATTGCCGCCTTTTCCAACACGTCCTGTTTCTGGCCATTGGACACCAGCGCGCCCATGCGGGTGCTTTCCAGGCGGGGATCGCCGATGGTGGTTTTGGCCAGGCGGGCAGACAGGGCCGCAATCACCGCGTCGGTTTGGGACTGGGGCGCGATGATCCGGCGTACCGCGGTACATTTCTGGCCCGCCTTGGTGGTCATTTCGCGGCTGACTTCTTTGATGAACAGGTCGAATTCCGGCGTGCCCGGAACCGCATCAGGGCCCAGGATGGACGCGTTCAAACTGTCCTGTTCGGCGACAAACCGGATCGAGTTTTCCAGAATCACCGGGTTGGAGCGCAGTTTCAGCGCGGTGTGGGCCGAGCCGGTAAAGCTGACCACATCCTGCATGCCAAGATGGTCCAGCATGTCGCCGAGACCACCGGACACCAATTGCAACGCACCTGCGGGGAGCAGGCCGGAATCAAGCATCAATTTGACGGCCAATTCTGTGACATAGCAGCTGTTGGTGGCGGGTTTCACAATCGCAGGCACGCCGGCCAACAGGGTTGGGGCCAGTTTCTCCAGCATGCCCCAGACCGGGAAATTGAAGGCGTTGATATGCACGGCCACGCCCTGCAGCGGGGTGCAGATATGTTGGCCCAGAAAGCTGCCAGTGCGGCTGAGCTGTTCGACGTCGCCATCCAGATAGACATGGCCATCGGGCATTTCGCGCCGCCCCTTGGAGGCAAAGACCAGCATGGTGCCGATGCCGCCGTCGATGTCGATCATATGATCGGATTGCGTGGCACCGGTGTCAAAGCTGAGATCATAGAGCGCCTGACGATGTTCACGCAGGTGCAGCGCCAGAGCTTTGAGCAGGCGGGCGCGGTCGTGGAATGTCATCTTGCGCAGGGCCGGGCCGCCGGTGGTGCGGGCATAGTCCAGCATCGCCTGCACATCCAGAGCATTGTTGCCAGCGGTGGCGATCACGTCGCCGGTGATGGCGCTGGCAATGTTGCGTGCGCCCGCTCCGGGAGCGATCCACTGGCCTGCGGCAAAGCTGGATACCTCGATAATGCTCATGACGAATGCTCCTTTGAAGATGGTCGTGCGGATGGCTGTTGTGTTGGTCGGGATTATTTATTGACCAACCGTTCGGTTTATGCAAGAAATTTGTCAACGACGGAGGAGGAACCAGCCGCCATGACGGATTCGATCCTGGTGCAGGACAATGGAAATTGGGTAGAGATCACGCTGAACCGCCCGGACCGCCTGAACAGCTTTAATGATGAAATGCATTATGCCCTGCGGGACGCCATCACGGCGGCGCGGGACGGTGGCAAGCGCGCCATTCTGCTGACAGGGGCAGGACGCGGGTTCTGTGCGGGACAGGATCTGGGTGATCGCGATCCGCGCAAGATGGATGGCCCGCCGGATCTGGGCAACACGGTGCGCACGTTCTATGCGCCGCTGGTGCGGTTGATCCGGTCGCTGAATTTCCCCGTGATCTGTGCCGTTAACGGCGTGGCAGCGGGGGCCGGGGCCAATCTGTCGCTGGCCTGTGATGTGGTTCTGGCCGCGGAGAGCGCCAAATTTATCCAGTCCTTTTCCAAGGTCGGGTTGATCCCCGATACCGGTGGGTCCTGGCATTTGCCGCGTCTGTTGGGCGAGGCGCGTGCCAAGGGATTGGCGTTCACCGCCGAACCGCTGCCTGCACAAAAGGCCGAAGATTGGGGTCTGATCTGGAAGGCATTGCCGGACGGCGACCTGATGACCGAGGCCCGCGCCATGGCGGAAAAATTTGCCAATGGTCCAACGTTGGGGTTGGGGCTGACCAAGCAATCAATTCAGGCCGCTGCCGTGGACACGTTGCATGATCATCTGGAATTGGAGGCGGACGCCATGAAGCGCTGTGGCGAAAGCGCGGATTACGCCGAAGGGGTGGCGAGCTTTCTGGAAAAACGCGCCCCTGTGTTCAAGGGCGAATGAGCATGACATCCCAAATGACACCCTCAATGACACCCTCAATGACACCCAAGGAACGTGCGCAAAAAGCATCCGCCGCCATGTGGGCGGGCGACAATGCATCAAAATGGGCCGGGATGGAAATCACCCATGTCGACGAAGGTGTTGCGACGTTGGAAATGACTGTCGAGCCGCATCATTGCAACGGCCACGGCATTTGCCACGGCGGCGTGACTTTCATGTTGGCCGACAGTGCCTTTGCCTTTGCGTGCAACAGCCGAAACCAGTCGACCGTGGCCCAGCACAACATGATCAGCTTTACCGCGCCGGGCCGTATTGGCGACCGGTTATCTGCCACCGCGTCAGAGGTATCCCTGACCGGTCGCAGCGGAATTTATGATGTCACAGTCACCAATCAGGATGGCACCCAGATCGCGGAATTCCGGGGCATGTCCCGGGCGATCAAGGGCAATTTGTTTGAAGAATAAGGCGAGGAGAACGTAATGAAGGACCTGAGCCCCCGTAAGGAAGAGTTGGATCCGATCGAGATCGCATCCCTGGATGAAATTCGCGCTCTGCAGTTGGAGCGGCTGAAATGGTCGGTGCGCCACGCCTATGACAACGTGGCCATGTACAAGCAGCGGTTTGACGAGGCCGGGGTGCACCCGGATGATCTGCAACAGCTGTCGGATCTGTCGAAATTCCCGTTCACCTACAAGAACGATCTGCGCGACAATTACCCGTTTGGCCTGTTTGCGGTGCCGCGCGAACAGATCATGCGTCTGCACGCGTCGTCGGGCACCACCGGCAAGCCGACCGTTGTGGGCTATACCGGCAATGACATTTCGAACTGGGCCGATCTGGTGGCGCGCAGCCTGCGGGCGTCGGGATTGCGCCGGGGCGACATGGTGCATAACGCCTATGGATATGGGTTGTTCACCGGCGGTTTGGGTGCGCATTACGGGATTGAACGGCTGGGGGCCACTGTGGTGCCGATGTCGGGCGGTCAGACCGAAAAGCAGGTCGGGCTGATCACCGATTTTCAGCCCACCGGCATCATGGTCACGCCATCCTATATGCTGAACATTCTGGAACAGTATCACAAGGTCGGCCTGGACCCGCGGGAAAGCTCGCTTCAGGTTGGAGTGTTCGGGGCCGAGCCCTGGACCGATGCCATGCGCAAGGAAGTCGAAGCGGCGTTTGACATGCATGCGGTCGATATCTACGGGCTGTCTGAAATCATGGGCCCCGGTGTGGCCAGCGAATGCGTCGAGACCAAAGACGGTCCGGTGATTTGGGAGGATCATTTCCTGCCGGAAATCATCGACCCGCAAACCGGCGAAGTGCTGCCGGATGGCGAGCTGGGCGAGCTGGTGTTTACCACGCTGACCAAAGAAGGTCTGCCGATGATCCGGTATCGCACCCGCGATCTGACCCGTCTGTTGCCGGGCACCGCACGCACGATGCGTCGGATGGAAAAGATCACCGGCCGTTCTGATGACATGATCATCCTGCGCGGCGTCAACGTGTTCCCGACCCAGATCGAAGAACAGGTTCTGGCCACCGGCGGTCTGTCCAGCCATTTCCAGATCGAACTGTACAAATCCGGCCGCATGGATGCGATGCGGGTGTTTGTCGAGGCGGATCTGGAGTCCACCGACAATCTGTCCAAAACCGCCGCAGCACGGATGCTGACCAAGCGGATCAAGGACATTGTTGGTGTTTCGACCGAGATTATTGTAGGCAACCCCGGTGACGTTGAACGCTCGCAAGGCAAGGCAAAGCGCGTTGTAGACAACCGCGACAAGGAGTGAGATTTGGCCCGCACAATCGCAAAGGACCACGATCAAAAGCGCACCCAAATTCTGCAATCGGCGGCCAAAGTGTTCGCCGAACAGGGGTTTGACCGCGCATCCATGACACAGCTGGCCCGAGAGTGCGGGATATCCAAGGCCAATATCTATCACTACTACGACAGCAAGGATGCCATCCTGTATGACATCCTGGATACCTATCTGCGTGATTTGCGCGACCGGATTTGTGGGATCGACCTGGTGGGGGCGGACGCGGCAGAACGATTGCGCCGGATCGTGGCCGAAGTGCTGCGGGCCTATCAGGGGGCGGACCACGAACATCAGGTTCAGATCGGTGCCATGTCGGCGTTGCCCGAGGATCAGCAGAAACAGATGCGCGCCTATCAGCGCGATATGGTGCGGTTTCTCAGCGATGCGGTGCGCGACACCGCGCCCGAGGTGTTTGACGGCCAGGAGGACAAGCTGCGATCGGCCACCATGTCGGTCTTTGGCATGTTGAACTGGTATTACATGTGGAACACCGGTGCGGGCACCCAGGCGCGCGAAGATTACGCGGTTCTGGTGACCAATCTGACCCTGAACGGGGTCAAGGCGCTCTGAGCGTTCGACCTTCACGATTTTGGCAAACACCACCCCAGGTCTAGGCAGGGGGTGGTTTTTCGCGTTCACTGGCCCCTGAGAGGGAGCGTGTGTGATGCAAAAGCCGGAAGATTTCCAGAAGTTCTATTACACCAAGGTCGGAATGGGCGAGGCCTGTGGCTGCGCCGAGCGGGTCATTGACGTCTATGAGTTCAACCGCAAGGGCGGCACGATCGACCGGGTCGACGTGCCATCGCCGCGCAAACGGCGGTCCTGGAAATCTCTGGCCCGCAAATACGGTCTGCTGAGCCGCCCCAAAAGGCCGGAGTGAGATCACGCAGGCCGGGGAACCGGGAACACCAGATCATAGGTCCAGTTATAGACATAGGCATAGATCAGGAAGAACGCCGAAAACCCAAGGTCGAGGATCAGAGCCTCCCAATAGCCGATGGCCAGCCACCAGGCGGTGACAAAGATCCCAACCAGCAGCATGACCGCTTCGAACAGGATGGCGTGCACCGCCCGCAGACCGGGGCCGCGCGGGGCCATGTTGCGGTATTTGCGGTCCCACAGGTCGAACATCCAATTGAACGCAAAGTTCCAGGTCATGGCTATGAGGCTGAACATCAGGCTGAGCGCCCCCATGCTGTGGACCGGGTGACCCGTGATCCAGGCGGCACCAAAGGAGACGATGGCCAGGGCGAACAGTTCGAACAGGATGGTGTGGCGGATGCGGTCCTTGAACGTGCGCATGATTTATCTTTCTAGAAAGGTATTTCCTTCCATATAGAATTAAAGTATCTTTCTGGCAAGATAGAAAATGGCGGTGGAACATGACGGGAAAGCTGACGATTTCTGAAATCATGGGGCAGATTCAGCAAAATTGGCCCCGCGCGATGGGTCCGGAAACGCCTGTGATTCTGGGGGTTATTCGGTTGAATGACATCATTGCCGAAGGCACAAACCGCATTGTTGCCGACTATGGGCTGACGCAATCCAGTTTCGAAGTGTTGATGACCCTGCGGGCGCAACCCGTGCCCCGCCAGTTGACGCCCACGGGGCTGTATCAGGCGTTGCTGATCAGTTCGGGCGGCATGACCAAGGTTCTCAAACAGCTGGAGCAGGACGGGTTGGTGCGCCGTGTGGCCCATGAAACCGATCAGCGCAGCCGCTATGTACAGCTGACCGACGCCGGAGAGACGATGGTCGAACAGGCATTCGACGCGGTGACCGTGTTTGAAAGCGCGGTCCTGTCCAAGGCCCTGTCACAGGAGCAGATCGCCCATCTGGGGGAGACGTTACTGCAGGCGCTGGATCCGCTGGAGCGCGACCGGGGCACATAGGACGGGGCAGATAGAAAAAGGGCGCCCTTTTGTCTGAAAGGACGCCCCTGTTTCTGATCGTGGATCTGCAATTCAGCCTGCGGCGAGGCCCAGATTTTCCAGAATGGCCTTGGTCTCGGCCTCCCAGCGGTTTTTGAGCTCGGCGTTGCCGCTCTTGCGCAGACCGATGGCTTTCAGCGCCTCTGCCTTGGAGGAGGTTTCAGAGCCAAAGCTGGCCGCGACGCGGGGCCACCAGTAGGCAACCGATGCCTGCACCGTCGCCTTGTCGCTGCTGTCCAGCAGCTTGGCGACACCCTCTTCGGCCAGTTCGGCGTGGCGGGCTTCGATCGGGGCGATGGCGCGGAAGGCTTCGGCCAATGGCTGATAGGACACCATCGAAAATTCAGCCATCTGCACGGCCACGGCGCGGCCCATCAGCAGGTTCATCACCACGGCATCGGTCCAGCCATCCAGCGGATAGTTGAACACCGCCAGACGCATGTCGTGTTCGGACCGGGTCTGGCCAATGTCGGCGTCGCGCTCCAGTCGGGCGGTCCACGGGTGGTGGTTGGCGTACCGTCCGGTGTCGGCACCGAATTCCCCCATGATCGACAGCACCTTGTCGGCGTTGTCGGTTTTTTCCAACACGATCTTGGCGGCGGCGATGCGTTCCTTGATCCCCGGACCCTGGTTGATGATGTCGGCAAAGCCAGCGGCCCCGGCCAGTTCGCTGTCGACGAATGTCGCCATCAGTTTCATCAGCTCGGCGCGATAGCGCGGTGGCACGTTGGTGGGGTTGGTCAGCACACCACCGGCGGCGAGATAGCTCTCGATGCTCATATCTTCGGCCATGATATTTCCTTCCCCTTACTGATCGTAATCGACGACGACATTGTCGGTCACCGGATAGGACTGGCAGGATAGGACATAGCCCTTTTCCACCTCGTAATCCTCGAGCGCGTGGTTGGCGACCATTTCGACTTCGCCCTCCAATACCTTGCAGCGGCAGGTCGAACAGACACCGGCCTTGCAGGCGTATGGCGCGTCCATCCGGTTTTCCAGTGCGGCGTCCAGAATGGTGATATCCTTGGGCATCTGGATGGTCTGGGTCGATCCGTCCAGGGTGATGGCCGCGGTGGTCTGGTTGGCGTTGCTGGCCGCGTTCTTGCTGACCACCTTGCGTTTGGCCCGGCCGGGCTGGGCGCTGGCAAACAGTTCGAATTTGATCTGGCTGTCACCCAGGCCTGCGGTGCGCAGCGCGGCGGCAATGCCCAGCATCATCGGTTCGGGACCACAGATGAACGCGGTATCGACGTTCTGGATGTCGATCCAATGTTCAAACAGCTGGGCGCATTTTTCTTCGGTCACCAGGCCGGTGAACAGGTCGATGTCCTGTGCGTCCGATTCCAGGATGTGGATCACGTTCAGGCGACCCATATAGAGGTTCTTGAGATCCTCCAGTTCCTCGCGGAACATGATCGTGTTCACGCCCTTGTTGGCGTAAACCAGCGTAAAGCGCGCATCGGGTTCGGTCGACAGGGTGGTTTTCAGGATCGACAGAACCGGGGTGATGCCCGATCCACCGGCAAAGCCCAGATACTGTTTTTCCGTACCCGCATCGAGCGCGGTGAAAAAGCTGCCCATGGGGGGCATCGCCTGAAGGGTTTCACCGACTGTCAGCTCTTCGTTGGCCCAGGTCGAAAAGGCACCGCCATCGACACGTTTGATGCCGACCTGCAGGATACCTTCGTCTTTGCCCGCGCAGATCGAATAGGACCGGCGCAGTTCCTCGCCGTCAAAATCGCGGCGGAAGGTCAGGTACTGACCTTGGGTGAAATCGAATTCTTCGGCTGCGCCGTTCACCGGCTTCAGCGTGACCACGACAGCGTCGCGGATGGTTTTGTGGATGTCTGTGACTTCCAGATCGTGAAAGCGCGCCATCGGCAGTCTCCTCCTGTGCGGGCTTAGATGCACTTGAAATAATCAAAGGGTTCCAGGCAGTCCCGGCAGCGCCATTGCGCCTTGCACGGGGTCGAGCCGAATTGGCTCAGTTTTTCCAGATGGGTGCCACCGCAATGGGGGCAGCGGCTGGGTCCGCCTGCGGGTTGCGGGGGGGCGATGCCGTATTCTTCGAGCTTCGCCCGTCCCTTGTCGCTGAGCCAGTCGGTGGTCCAGGGCGGGGAAAGCTGGCGTTTGAGTTCCAGTTTCTCGATCCCGTGGCCGCGCAGGGCAGTTTCGATATCCATGTTGATGATCGATGTGGCGGGACAACCAGAGTAGGTCGGGGTGACGTTCACGATCAACGTGTCGTCGGACCAGGCCACATCGCGGATGATGCCCAGATCCACAAGAGAGATCACAGGGATTTCGGGGTCAGGAACGGAGTCGAGCCATTCCCAAACCTGGTTCACGCTAGGCTGTGTCATGTCGTTTGCCGTTCCATATGTTGACGGCGGCTTTCGGGCGGGTGCCGGAATTTTGAAAAATTCCGATCCGATTTCTTTCAAAGAAATCGGTCCGCCCGGAAAGAACCGTTTACCATTTGCACCCGGGATAGGCACGTTGCAGCCATTGCATCTGGGTCAACAGATGCCCCAGGTGTTCGGTGTGCATACGCCCGTCACGACCACCGGAATGGGCCCATTTGCTGGACGGAATGGTCAGCGTCGCGTCGGTCAGAACCCGACCGACCAGCGCATCGAATTCGTCGCGCAGACCGGATGGATCCGGGGCGATCCCTGCGGCCGCCATTTCGGAATCTGCCGCGTCGCTGGCGAACATTTCACCGACATAGGGCCACAGGTAATCCAGCGCGTCCTGCATCCGGGCGTGGCTCTCTTCGGTGCCGTCCCCCAGACCAACCACCGTGTCGCCGGAGCGTTCCAGGTGATAGGCGGCTTCCTTGCTGGCCTTGGCCGCAATTTCGGCCACGCGGGCGTCGGATGATTTGATCAGGCGTCCCAGGATGATCGAATGCCAGGCGTCAAACAGGAACTGGCGCATCATGGTGCGGCCGAAATCGCCATTGGGCACTTCGGTCAGCAGCACGTTGCGGAAATCCCAGGCGTCGCGCAGGAACGCCAGATCATCGGCGCTTTTGCCTTCACCCTGAACCTCGCCGGCGAGGCCCAGCCACATCTGGGTCTGACCGATCAGATCCAGCGCAGTGTTGGCCAGCGCGATGTCCTCTTCGAGGATCGGGGAGTGCCCGCACCATTCGCTGACGCGGTGGCCGAGGATCAGGGTGTTGTCCCCCATCCGCAGCAGGAATTGCAGGAGTGCGTCTTCCTTGGTGATCGTGGCGGTCATTACATGTGCCCCACTTCTTCGGGGATATCAAAGAACGTCGGGTGACGATAAACCTTGGATTCCGATGGTTCGAACAGCGGGCCCTTGTCGCCCGGTGCAGTGGCGGCGATGTGGCGGGCTTCGACCACCCAGATCGACACGCCCTCATTCCGGCGGGTGTATACGTCACGGGCGTTTTTGATCGCCATTTCCGCGTCAGGTGCGTGCAGGCTGCCGACGTGGCGGTGGCTCATCCCGTGCTGACCACGGATGAAGACTTCCCAGAGAGGCCATTCATTTTTCATTGCTAGGATCCTCCTCGCTAGCGAATTATTCGGCTGCCACTTTGGCAGATGCTTTCTTGCGGGCGTGGGCCAAAAGGCCGTCACGCACCCATTCACCGTCGTCCCAGGCCTTTTTGCGGGCGCTGAGGCGGTCGACATTACAGGGGCCGTTGCCGCGGATGACGTCCATGAATTCGTCCCAATCGGGATCACCGAAGTCATAGTGGCCGCGCTCTTCGTTCCATTTGATCGCCGGGTCCGGCAGGTCGAGACCCAGGTATTCGATCTGTGGGATGGTCTGATCGACAAATTGCTGGCGCAGTTCGTCGTTGGATTTGACCTTGATCTTCCACGCCATCGACTGTTCCGAATGGGTGCTGTCGCTGTCATGGGGGCCGAACATCATCATTGCCGGGAACCACAGACGGTTCAGCGCGTCCTGGGCCATTTTCTTTTGCTCGGGCGAGCCAAAGGCCATCTGCATGATCGCGTGATAGCCCTGACGCGCGTGGAAGCTTTCTTCCTTGCAGATCCGGATCATGGCACGGGAATAGGGACCATAAGAGGTGCGTTGCAGCGCCACCTGATTGACGATGGCGGCCCCATCAACCAGCCAACCGACCGCGCCGATATCGGCCCAGTTCAGGGTGGGATAGTTGAAGATCGACGAATATTTCATCCGCCCTTCGTGCAGCAGCCGGACCAGTTCGTCGCGGGTTTCGCCCAGCGTTTCAGCGGAAGAGTAGAGATACAGCCCGTGGCCTGCTTCGTCCTGAACCTTGGCCAGCAGGATTGCCTTGCGCTCCAGCGTGGGGGCGCGGGTAATCCAGTTGCCTTCGGGCAGCTGACCGACGACTTCGGAGTGGGCATGCTGGCCCATCTGGCGGATCAGCGTGGCGCGATAGTCATCCGGCATCCAGTCGCGGGGTTCGATTTTGATGTCGTTGTCGATCTTGTCCTGGAACGCGCGTTCCTGTTCGCTCATCTCTTCGCGGGACTTGATCCCCGAGCGAGCTGTTTTGATCATCTGTGCATACATCTGCAGGCTCCTCCAAACTCTTCTGTCGCGCAACGGGGTCCAAAAACCGGGTCCCCGGTTTTGGGATGCGCCTTAAACACGTTCCAGGATCAGGGCGGCACCCTGACCAACTCCGACACACATGGTGCACAGCGCATAGCGCCCACCGGTGCGTTTCAACTGATAGGCGGCGGTCAGCACCAACCGTGCCCCTGACATGCCCAGCGGATGACCCAGCGCGATGGCACCGCCGTTGGGGTTCACATGGGCGGCATCATCGGCCACGCCCAATTCGCGCAGCGTTGCCAGCCCTTGCGAGGCAAAGGCTTCGTTCAACTCTATCACATCCATCTGTTCAATGCTCAGACCGGCGCGGGCCAGCACCTTGCGGGTGGCAGGAACCGGGCCGATGCCCATCACGCGCGGCGCAACACCGGCCACCGACATGCCGACAACGCGGGCCATCGGGGTCAGGCCGTTTTTGGCGGCGGCGGATTCGTTGGCCATCAGGATGGCGGCGGCCCCGTCGTTGACGCCGGAGGCGTTGCCTGCGGTCACTGTCTTGTCCGGGCCATTGACGCCCTTGAGACCGGACAGCTTTTCCGCCGATGTGCCCGGGCGCGGGTGTTCATCGGTGTCGACCACGATTGCATCGCCTTTGCGCTGGGGGATGGTCACCGAAGTGATTTCATCGGCAAAGATCCCGGCCTCATGCGCGGCGGCCCAGCGGGCCTGGGAATTGGCAGCAAAGGCATCCTGATCGGCACGGTTGATGTTATAGTCTTCGGCCACGTTGTCGGCGGTCTGCGGCATTGAATCCGTGCCGTACATGTCGTGCATCTTCTTGTTCACAAAACGCCAGCCAATGGTGGTGTCGTAAACGGCATTGGCGCGGGTGAATGCGTTGGTGGCCTTGGGCATGACGAACGGTGCGCGGCTCATGCTTTCGACACCACCTGCGATGGCGATGTCATAATCCCCGGCCTTGATCCCGCGGGACACCATGCCGACCGCGTCCATGCCGGAGGCACACAGGCGGTTCACCGTGGTGCCGGGAACCTCGATTGGCAGACCGGCCAGCAGGGCGGCCATGCGCGCCACATTGCGGTTGCTTTCGCCCGCCTGGTTGGCATCGCCATAGATCACATCATCCAGGCTGGCCCAATCCACCTGGGGGTTGCGGGCCTTGAGCGCAGCAATGGGAAGTGCTGCCAGATCGTCGGTACGGATTGAGGACAGGGCGCCGCCATAGCGTCCGATCGGGGTCCGTGTCGCATCGCAGATGAATGCATCCATGGTGTTCGCGTCTCCTTGGCTTGGTCGGCTAATAGCCGACGGCGGCTTTGCCGGTTAATAGCCGACCGCTTAGTCGGTGATAGGGGTGAAAATGATTCGTGGCAAGATAAATGTAACGAGATTTTTGAATTTCACATAAATCAGTAACGCTTTGTGACTCGGGTCATTTGACTTAACGTCGTTTCAGGTCTGGCCGTTTTAATGGTTGCCCAAGGGGGGTGGCTTGGGTCAGATCGAAAACAGAACGTTTGGTCTGTATCTTTGTGGGCGCGGACACCCGCGGACCGCATATCGGGTGAGATACGGGGTAAAAGACCGGCGACATACGGGGCGAGGACCGGATTAATGTTAGAGTTTCAAAGTCGAATTGACCCTGTCGGCGACCATTTCTCCCAAAATCGTGCGGATATGTTGGCGATGGTTGATCAGATGCGCGCGCTAGAGGCGCGGGCCCTGGCGAAATCCGAAGAACGCCGCCCGGTGTTTGACAAGCGGGGACAGTTGAGCCCACGCGAGAGGCTGTCTGCGCTGCTGGATCCGGGGATGCCGTTTCTCGAACTGTATAATATGGCGTCCTATCTGGTGGATGATCCGAACCCTGAAACTTCGATCCCCGGTGCCTCGATCATCCTGGGAATAGGGTTCGTCTCTGGTGTGCGGTCGTTGGTCTTTGTCGATGATTCCGGGATCAATGCGGGGGCGATGACCGGAAAGTCGGTGGACAAGGCGCTGGGCGCGATCAAGATCGCCGAAGAGCAGAAGCTGCCCTTTATCCACCTGGTGGAAAGCGCAGGTGCCGATCTGATGCGGTATGAAGTCGAGCTGTGGGCCCATGGCGGGGGCATGTTTGCAGGCCTTGCGCGCCTGTCGGCCGCCGGAATTCCGGTGATCACGGTTCTGCATGGCGCGTCCACCGCCGGGGGGGCCTATCAGCCGGGGTTGTCCGATTATGTGATCGGGGTCAAAGGCAACGGCATGGCGATGCTGGCCGGGGCAGCGTTGGTTTTTGCGGCCACCGGAGAAGAGGCATTGGACGCCGATCTGGGGGGGGCCGAGATGCATGCAGAGGTGACCGGGCTGGTGGAATATCTGGCCGAGGATGACGCCCATGGCATCCAGATCGCCCGCGATGTCGTCGCGGGGCTGGGGTGGGGTTCTCCGCTGCCGCCGGAACCCTGTTTTGACGCCCCGGTGCTGAGCCCGGATGAGATCGCCGGGGTGGTGCCGGTGGACTATCGCAAACCTTATGACATGCGCGAAGTCGCTGCGCGTCTGGTGGATGGATCCCGCCTGCGCGATTTCAAACCGGATTACGGCCCGGCAACCGTGTGTTTGCAGGCCGAGATCTTTGGCCGCCCGGTGGGGATCATCGGCAACAACGGGCCGCTGGACCCGGATGGGGCCACCAAGGCGACGCATTTCTTTCAACTGCTGGACCAGGCGAGCACGCCGATCGTGTTTCTCAACAACACGACGGGATTCATGGTCGGCACGGCCTATGAGCGGGCCGGTATGATCAAACATGGGGCCAAGATGATCCAGGCCGTGACCAACATGCGGGTGCCCAAGATTTCGCTGTATATCGGGGCCAGTTTTGGGGCCGGAAATTATGGCATGTGCGGCTATGCCTTTGGGGCCGATTTTCTGCTGACCTGGCCCAATGCGATGACCGGGGTCATGGGGGGCGAACAGGCCGCGGTGACGATGGAACACGTGGCGCGGCGTGGTGCGGCCCGCAAGGGCATGGATGTTGACGAGGACCGTCTGGCCAAACAGCGCGCCCGGATCACGGCGCATTTTGATGGCCAGTCGGATGCGTTTTATACCTCGGGTCATATGTTGGATCAGGGGATGATCGACCCGCGCGACACCCGCCGGGTTCTGGGGTTCTGCCTGCGCACCTGTGCCGAGGCCCGCGCCCGACAGCCAAGACCCAACAGCTTTGGTGTGGCGCGGCCATGACACCGATGCAGGCGAAGGACCAGAACATGACCCCATTCACTTCCCTTCTCGTGGCCAACCGGGGCGAAATTGCCTGTCGCATCATGCGCAGCGCGCGTCAGATGGGGCTGCGATGTATCGCAGTGCACACCGATGCAGATGCAGACAGCCCCCATGTCGCGATGGCGGATCAGGTGGTTTGCATTGGCGAAGGTCCGGTGGGCGACAGTTATTTGTCGATTGAGCGTCTGATCGCGGCGGCGCGCGGGGCTGGGGCGCAGGCGATCCACCCGGGCTATGGGTTTCTGTCTGAAAACGCCGATTTTGCGCGTGCCTGCGCGGACGCGGGGTTGATCTTTGTTGGTCCCGGGGCCGATGCCATCGCGGTGATGGGCAACAAGGCGGCCGCAAAACGCAGGATGATCGCCGCTGGGGTGCCCTGTGTGCCGGGATATGAGGGCACGGATCAATCCGACGCCGTGTTGCAGCAGGAGGCCGACCGGATCGGATTTCCGGTGATGATCAAGGCCGCCGCAGGGGGCGGTGGGCGCGGTATGCGGTTGGTCGATGTGCCCGCTGAGTTCCTGTCGGCGCTGCATCTGGCCCGGTCCGAAGCGTTGTCGGCCTTTGGCTCGGACGAAATGGTCCTGGAAAAGGCGGTGCAAACCCCCCGTCATGTCGAAGTGCAGGTCTTTGCGGACCGACAGGGGACAACCATTCATCTGGGCGAACGGGATTGTTCGGTGCAGCGGCGCCATCAGAAAGTGGTCGAAGAAGCACCGTCGCCGGCAGTGTCGCCGGATTTGCGCGCCCGCATGGGGGCCGCCGCCGTCAGTGCGGCGCAGGCGGTGGATTATGTCGGGGCCGGGACGGTCGAGTTTCTGTTGGATGCGGATGGCGCGTTCTATTTTCTGGAAATGAACACCCGGTTGCAGGTGGAACATCCGGTAACGGAAATGGTGACCGGGTTGGATCTGGTCGAGATGCAGTTGACTGTTGCGATGGGGCGGCCTGTGGGTCTGGCGCAAGACGACGTGCAGATGCAGGGGCACGCCATCGAAGTCCGGCTGTATGCGGAAGATCCGGCCCAGGATTTCATGCCGCAATCCGGGCAGATATCTGTATGGGTGCCCCCGGTCGGGACCGGGCTTAGGGTGGATGATGGCATCTGCCAGGGGCAACAGGTTTCACCCTATTATGATCCCATGCTGGCCAAGATCATTGCCCAGGCTCCGTCGCGGGAGGAGGCACGGATGCGGTTGATCCGTGGTTTGCAGGACATGGCGCTGTTTGGCGTTACCTGCAACCGGGACTTTTTGATCCGGGTTCTGGACCATCCCGGCTTTGCCGATGGAACAGCCACGACGGGGTTTTTGTCCGAGGTGCCCGACGTCGCAGCCACGCCTGCGTTCGACGCAACCGAAGTGGCGGCGGCAGCGGCCGTGATGTACCAGCAGCGCTGTGACGACGCCGTGCACCGGGCCGGACGCCAGCCGCGTGAATTGTTCGGCTGGTCCAGCACCGGAGCTCTGACGCATCACAGCCGAATGGTCATCGGAGCCGAAACCTATCCGGTGACGGCGGTTCAGACCCCTGAGGCGCTGACGGTCCAGGTCTCGGGGCAGGCCCATGATGTCACGGGCGCAAACATCGGGTTGAATGTCGATGGGCAAACCGCCGGGATCCGGTTTGTTTTCCCCGAAAGAAACATGTGGCATGTCGCGACAACTTCGCGGCTGTTCACACTCCGTGCCGAACAGGCAGGTGTGAGGGATCAGGAAACGGGCCAGGATGGACAGATCCTGGCACCGATGCATGGCAATCTGCAATCTGTCACCGTCACGGCCGGGCAAATGGTGCAGCCGGGCACGCAGTTGGCAATTCTGGAAGCGATGAAGATGCAGCATGAAATCGTGAGCCCGATCGCCGGGGTCGTGTCCGACGTGCCGGTGCAGCCGGGAGACCAGGTCAAATCGGGAACGCTTTTGATCGCCATCACCCCCTCAGGGTGACGGCGCGCGCTCAGTCGGAGTCGAAGTCGGAGTCGAAGGGTTCTGAAAATCGGCCCTGCGCCGCGCGTTCCCTGGCCCCGTGTTCTTCGGCGATGTTGCCTGTGTCCAGGTCGTCGATGCGCAACCCAACGTGTCGAAACACCGGGTGCCCCGCAGCCGTCAGCCCGCGCAGCCGCGCGGCGACCTGATGTTTCTTGCGGACCTGATGGGGTTGGAAATCATCCATGTCCCGTGGGGTCAGGGTCTGATCCTGTTTCAGGGCCCCATCGGCAAGAGCCGCATCCAGCAAGCGCTGTCCCCGGCCCGTGCGGGTGATGACCCCGTTGAAACCGGCATCCTCTCCGGTTGGCGACCCACCGGGCCAGATGTCGGCCGCCGCCAGATCCGCGGCCTCTCCGATGGCATCCGGACAGATCTTGCAGCGGCTTTGAATGCGCCATCCCGTTTCGTCCGCCCACATGTCGAGATAGGTCTTTTCGACCGCGCGCCCGTCGCGGGTTTCGATCCGGGTGGGGCCGGGATTGCCGAAACCGCGATAGCGAAACAGGGTCAGATCCTGTTCGTCGATGTCAAATTCGTCCAGAACGGCGCGGCTTTTGCCCAGGTCTGACGCGCCGCCGCACACCATGACCAGCACCGCGACGATCAATGTGTCGATGCGCGGATCCGATTGCGCCAGCGCCCGGATTGCCCCCGCATCACAGGGTTTGGCGATGACGGCAAAGGGTTCGTTGCGGGCCAGGGCAATCTCCAGACCCGCCAATGTATTCGATGGGCCATAGCGCGAGCCGGATGCCTTGAATACCTGATCCGGGGTCGTGCTGATGGTCCAGGGGCTTTGCATCGGGTGGTCCGGATCAGCGGTACAATGCAGGACGAATTTGGCCTGGCCACTGGTCAACAGATACATGCCCAGAGCGGTCAGAACGCCGCCGGTGGCACCGCGAAACCGCACGTCCGGATCCCCGGCCCAGGCCCGCGTTACGGTGTGGAAATTGCCCCAAACAGAGTCTGTTTCGGGCGTTTCTTTGGGATTGGCCATCGCGATGGCACCGGGGCAGGCCGCCAGAATGTCGGTGTCGTCCCCCTGTTCAATTGGTGCGGGGCGCAATCGACCCTGAGGCGTATAGCGCATCTGCCAACGATCCGGGGCCATCGCCTGACACAGGCCACAGCCGATGCACAGGCCGTGTTCCACGACCTGTGCAATGGTTTCGGGTGCGCGCGCTGTCACGGTTTCAACCGATGCGCATAGAGGTGGTCGTAATGCGGTTTCATCCGGCGGTGCACCTGTTTGACACGATCGGGGGCATCGGAGATGTCGATGTGGCGGCGCACCTGTGGCGTTAGCCCGGTGGATTTGGCCAGATTGCCGTGAAACGATCCGCCGTCCCACCAGCTGTGTGCCGATGGATCACCGCCGGGTTCCCAGGTCAGGGCGTCTTCGACAAAGGGGATGCCGACCGAGTCGCAGAATTTTTGGGTCATACCATGAGGGTCTTCGAGCAGATCGTCGCTGTCAATCACCGGGGGTGTTTCGCCGCCATTCAGGGCTGTCAGCAGGTCAAACAGGGCGCGCTGTTCGGGGAAGCCAACCTCGCCTTCGGCAAAATCGGGCCATTGTTTGTACATCGACGTGATGGTTTTTGCGGGATCGCGGATCAGAAAGGCGTGGGTGAAGTTGGACAGAAAGTCAGGGGTCCACATGTGGTTGATGTAATGGGGAAAATCCTTGAGGAATACCGGCCCCTGGGACGCATGGGATTGAATGTCGTCCCACACGCTGTTCAGGGTCAGCCCCGGTGTGGTCACTTCGCCCTCTTTGAACCGGTGCCACATGGGATTTTCGCCTTGATACCAGGCCTCGCCAAAGGGTTCGTGCAGGCATTCCAGATCGCCACGCTGGCGCATCATCCATTCAAAAGCGGTCGAGGTGGATCGGGGAATAGCCCAGAGGGCCACGATTTTGTGCATATGGTTTTGCCTTCCTGTTGCGGTGTAGATGGCCCTTTTGTCCGGGCTCTGGGTGGGGAGATCAGCTGTGCAGGCTTTCCAGCAGCTGGCCTTGGGGCGTTTGCGGGGCAAGCCCGAGGGATTTGAAGATCCGCCAATAGAGCGCGATGTCATGGCCTATGACCGGCTTGCCCAGCACGGTTTCCAGTTCGGCGGCCAGATGCAGCGGGCGTTGCGGCAACCCGTCCGGGCCGGTTCGGAAATTGCACATGCCGTTGATCAGATACGCATCGGCGTTGGGGGCCTGTTCGGCGACATATTCGAAACTCTTGCGGGCCAGGTCGCCCTCGAATACCCAGCGCCAGGAGTTCACTTCTTCCTGGCTGTTGAACCATCCCTGATCGTGGAAATTTCCGGCCCAGAGCACGTCAAACCCGGCCTCCTTCAGGAACCCCACGGTGCCCTGCCACCAGGCCGGCCAATGGTAGGCGGCGTTCAGGGCGACCTTTTCCACATTCATCGCCCGCAACGCTTCGACCATGGCATAGCCGGCCATGTGGAACCGAGTGCCGTATTTGTCCGACAGATCCTCGCAATGTTGGCGGATGCCTTCGACGCCCAACCCCGAAGCATGGACCCAGTTCGATCCGACCTGACCGCAGACATCGACGCCGTTGCGGGACATGCAATGGACAAAGTCATCCATCATGCCAAAGTTCTGTTTGCGCTGGTCCAGACCGTGGGCGTAGTCGGGCACATGCAGCATCCAGCCATGGACCCCGACGCTGGCCGGTGACATCCGCAGAAAGTCGGACGGGGCGGCATCATAGTCAAACGGTGGGCATGTGAACCCGACCTGATGGGGAAAGAGTTTGTGCTCGGGGCGCCACGTTTCAGGCATCAGCATGTGTCAGAATCCTATTGGTCAGAGGGTGGTGTGTCGAAACCGTCGTGACGGGGCAGGGCGTCTATCCCGTCCAGCCATGGGGCGCGTTCGCGCAGCACCACCTGGCAATCCGGTTGGTACAGGGTCGCATCGTCCAGGGTGGCGGCGTGGATGTGCAATTCGCCCGGCCAGCGGTCCGAGCGAAAGTAGAGCCGGGTGCCGCAGGTTGGGCAAAAGCCGCGAAAGGTTCCTGGAGAGCTTTGATAATGGTTCGGGGTGCCGCTCCAGCTGACCTGCTTTGGATCGACCTCGACAAAGGCGACATAGGCAGATGACGCGGCCCGCTGGCAGCTTGTGCAATGGCAGATCAGGTTGCGCCCCCGTGGGCCGTCGTAGCGCCATGTAACGTCACCACACAGGCAACGCCCGGACAATTTGGTCATCGTTGGTCTCCGCGTTGGGGGGATCGACAAAGGCGGCTGACAGGGACGAGTCGCATTTGAGGCGTGGCGTTGGTTCGAATGGAATCGGATCTCCAAGTGCCAGGCAGGCAGCGGGTCCTTGGGCGTTTTGGCAGCTGAGTCGTTGTGTTGGGTTGCATCTGGGGCGCGCTGATTGGCGGCGCAAAGCATTGAAACAAATGATGTAAACCTGCCGGGTTCTCAGGCGATCCGCACAATCCGGTCGTCGCGGCCCAGACGAAGGACCGCGGGAGGGTGTTCAAGTTTGATACATTTGTTCCACGCATTGAGGAAATTGGTATGATTGATTGATGGGCTTGTCCATTCTATTTGCGACCAGGTCGGAATCGAGACATCGCTGACGGCGCTTGGCAGGTATCTCCGACTCAGAAATACAGCAAAGGAGGGGCCCGTGAGCCGAGTTCTGTTTGACGCCGCATTGGACGCGGTGCGAGATTTTCACGCCAATATGCCCACCGTGGCGGGGTTTCAGGCGTGGCCGAATGATATCGCCTGGGCAGATCGGGATGGTCATGCGCTCCCCGTCGTGCAGCTGGTTCAGTCGGATCCGGGGGGACCTGCCGCTGACGACGCAGAGGCCGGGCAGACCCGCAGGTTGCAGCAGGCGATCATGGCGCTGGCTCCGTATGTCGAATGGCGTCTGACCTATACCGAAGAAGAAGTCGGTGCCGATTTCCTGCAGCGGTTTGGGTGGTTTGAATTGGTCGGGCCCGATGGTCATTTCCATTCCACCCAAACGCGGATGACGGTCGGATACTGGGGGCGCGGGCTGTATTACCCGTGGCATGACCACGAACCCGAAGAGCTGTATTGCGTGGTGTCCGGAGAGGGTGTGTTCGAAGTGGACGGCGAACCGACACAGAAGTTGGGAGCCGGCCAAACCCGGTTGCACAGGACCTTTCAGCGACACGCGCTGACGACCGAGGAGCAGCCGATCCTGTGTTTCGTGGTGTGGCGCGGGGACGGATTGGCGGATGATCCGCGTATGTCCAGCTGACAGGGGCCGGACCCGGGGCTTGCCCCGGGCCAGGCCCAACGGGGATGGCTGCATCTGTGATGCAGTCAGACCGGGCGGGAGAGCCGCGAGGTGGTGTTCCGGTTTCCGGTCGGGCAGTCTATGGTTGCGGCAAAAGACAAGAAGGCATCCAGATGGCGGGACAGACGGAACAGGTTCTCAACGCGATTTTGCAGGACATCGAAGCGGGGCGGTTGCGTCCGGGATCGGCGCTGGACGAGGCCGATCTGGTCACGCGCCATGGTGTGTCACGTACCCCGGTGCGCGAGGCGTTCATCCAGCTGGAAGCCATCGGATTGATCCGCCGGTTGCCGCGCAAGGGGGCGGTCCTGTTCAAGCCGACCCTGGAAGAGTTTCTGGCCATCCTCGAAGTGCATGCGCGGCTCGAAGGGCAGGCGGCGGGGTTGGCTGCCCGCAGGTTGTCACCCGAGCAGGCGGCTGATTTGGAGGCCGTTGTTGTCGCCTGCGAGGTTCACGCCCGTGACCTGGGCGACGGGGCACCGGACGCCTATTATCAGCTGAACCTGCGGTTTCATGCGACGGTTGCGATGGGGTCCGGCAACCCGTTTCTGGTCGAGATGATCAAAACCAATGCCCGCAAGCTGATGGCCTATTACCGCGCCCGATACCGATATCCGGGGTCTATTGCGCAATCAGCCCGCGAACACCGCGAGATTGCAGAGCTGATTTTTGCGCATGACCGTGACGCGGCCGAAACGGCCATGATTGCGCATGTCCAGTTCGATCAGGTGACGGTGATGGACCTGTTGGCGGCGCTGGGGTAACCGCGACGGGGCGCTCCCGCCCGCGTGTTGCCGCATCTGCGATGCGTCACCCGCCGTTGGGCCGGGCAGCGCGCCCCAGGCGCGCTGTGTCAGCGCCTCTGGATCAGGACGCGTGTTCGAAAAACCGTGCGACGCTTTCGGCAAAGGCCTGTTGATCCGCCATTTCGGACAGGGAGGCGCGCGCACGATCATGGGCCTCTGGTCCCAGGGTGTCGCGCAATTCATCGGTCAAGGCGGCGATAAACCCGGGGTCCATTTCCGGGTGATGCTGTGTCGTGTAGATATGCTGCCCCCGGGCAAACCCGGTGATCGTCTCGCCGGAGGTCGCAATGGTTTGAACATCCGGCGGCAAGGTGCTGACCTGTTCGACATGCGAGCCATAGAGACGCAATTCGTCCGGCAAATCGCGTGCCCATGGCGGGCGGGCGCAGACCCGGTTGCGGGTCAGCCCGTGCACCCAACCCTGTGGGTTATGGTCCAACGTCCCGCCCAGGGCGACCGCGATTGCCTGATGTCCGAAACAGGCACCAAACATGGGCAATTTTTGTGCGTCCATCTCGCGGATCAGGCCCAGAAGCTGGTCCACCCAGGGCTCCCCGGACCGGACCGATGCCGGGCTGCCGGTGATCATGACCCCGTCGAATTTCGTGACATCATCCGGGAAAATGCCGTCTTTGACCGCAAACACCGCACAGGTCCAATCGGGGCGTACCAATTGCACCAGATTGGTGAATTTTTCCCCGTCCTTGGGGTGGCGTTGGGCAAAATCGCTTTCATCTGTGTTGGTCATCAGAATTGCCAAGTGCATGATTTTGTTTCAGCCTTTTTAGTTTACATATTTAAGCGTCTCTTTAATATACACAAGGCAAGCATCTACGGGAAGCCCTTCAATGACCATCTGGACACCAAATGACGACGGATTTGCCGACCTGAGCAGCCACGACAGCTTTGCCAATGGAGCACCGCACAACACGTTCGCCCGGTTGCGGCGCGAGGATCCGCTGCATTGGACGGACTATCCGGACGGCGAGAATTTCTGGTCTGTGACCCGGTATGACGACATCACCGTGATGAATAAGAACACCGAGGTTTTTTCGTCGGCCCGCGGCATTCGGATGGAGGATCAGACCTATGAGGAGTATCTGGCCCGGCGGACCTTTCAGGAGACCGACCCGCCCGATCACACCAAGGTCCGGATGAAGCTGCTCAAGGCGTTTTCAAACACGGTGATGCAGCAATACGAAGACGAAATCCGCACGCTGTGCGGTGAAATCCTGGACCAGGCGTTGGAAAAGGAAACCTTTGACGCGACCAAGGAAATCGCCCGCCAATTGCCGATGCGGATGTTGGGGCGGATTGTCGGTTTGCCGGATGAGGATCTGCCGTGGTTGGTGGAAAAAGGTGATGCGCTGATCGCCAATACCGACCCGGATTTCACCAGCCATGTGATGGACAAGCTGAAGACCGACGAATTCCGGATGATGCCGTTCAACTCTCCTGCAGGGGCCGAATTGTTTGTCTATGCCAAAGAGCTGATGGCGAAAAAGGAAAGAACCGGAGATACGTCCGGTGTTCTGCACATGATCCTGCAACCGGCCAAGGATGGATCGGTCATCACGGAAACCGAATTCCGCAACTTCTTTTGCCTGGTCGTGGCGGCCGGAAATGACACCACGCGATATGCGATTGCCGCCGGGATTCAGGCCATGTGCCATCAGCCCGAGTTGCTGAAGCAGATGCGGGAAGGTGGCGATATCTGGGACACGATGGCCGATGAGGTGATCCGATGGGCGACGCCGGCGCTGTATTTCCGCCGCACGGCCACGCAGGATTACGAGATGCACGGCAAAACCATCCGTGCCGGGGACAAGGTGCTGTATTGGTTCGTGTCGGCCAACCGGGATGACACCAAATTTGACGATCCTTTTCGGGTGGACCTGCGCCGGTCGCCAAACCGTCATCTGTCATTCGGTCAATTCGGTCCGCACGTCTGTCTGGGAATGTGGTTGGCCCGCCTTGAGGTGCGTGTCTTGTTTCAGGAGCTGTCCAAACGCATCCGCCATATCGAAGCGGCCGGACCACACAAGTTCCTGCGGTCGAACTTTGTCGGTGGTATCAAGGAATTGCCGGTCCATGTGCGGCGCGTATAAAATCGTCGCCACAATATAATGAATATGTTAAGTTAAGAGATCCGCCAAGAGGTCTTGGACTTTGCCCAAGAGGAAGAGGACATCATACCATGAAAACCCGGCTGCGCGCGCTGTTCTGCGACCATCTCAGCATCATGCGGGGCAAATACCTGCCCAACTCAAAAATCGGAGACGGCAGCACCCGGTTCTGCCGGTCCACGTTTGGCGTGCATTATGACCGCGACCTGTTGGATGCGCCCGGCGCAATGATGAAACAGGGTTTGCCGGACATGGAGCTGATCTGGCGTCATGATGACATCCGGGACAGTTGGCATGAGGCGACCCAGATTGTGTTGGGTGATCTTTATGACGATGCCGGGGAACCGCTGTCGCTGTGCCCAAGGGGGGCGTTGAAACGGGCCGTTGCAGGCTGGGAAGCCAAAGGGTTGACGCCCAAGGTTGGAATCGAGCTCGAGGCCTTTGCGCTGCAGGCCGACGACAATGGCCGGTTGGTCCCCTATGATGCGCCAGGTGGTGGCGTTTACGGGACCGGCCCGTTTGCCGACCCGCTGCGGTTCAATGACCGGATCTGGGCGATGGCCGATCAGATGGGCTTTTCGTTGGAAATGATCACAGCGGAATTTGACAGCCCGCAGTTCGAATATGTTCTGACCTTTGGCGATGCGGTCAAGGCGGTGGACGACATCGTGCTGTTCCGGCTGATGGCACGGGAAATCGCGCTGGAATACGGCATTGTCCTGACATTCATGCCCAAACCCATTGCCGAAGCAGGCGGTTCGGGGATGCACATCAACCTGTCCTTTGCCGATGAATCCGGTGGCAATGCCCTGTCATCAGGCACGCTGGGTGGGCCCGAGCATATGAATGATCTTGCCCGTGGGTGTCTGGCCGGGCTGATCCACCATCACCAGGGGCTCGCAGGGTTGATCGCCCCGACGGCCAATTCCTATATGCGTCTCCAGCCCGGATCGCTGTCCGGATACTGGCAGAACTGGGGCGGTGACCATCGCAATGTCACCACGCGGATCAGCTCCGAAGGTGGGGCCAAGGCGCGGCTCGAGCATCGTATGGCGGATGCGTCGTCGAACCCCTATACCTCTGTTGCAGCCGTGTTGCATGCAGCGCGATTGGGGATCGAAAATGGCCATAAATTGCCGCCGATGGAAACCGGGGACGGCTTTGATCGCACAGACGCCAAGACCGGAACAGCGATTGATCTGAGAGGGGCGGTGGCCGATCTGGAACGCGACAGCGCGTTGACCGAGGCCGTCGGGGCGGACCTGTGTGCCAATCATGTTTTCATGAAGCAAAAGGAAGTCCGCAAGACCCGGGATCTCGAAGGAGATGCGTTGCGCGATTTTTATGTCTACTTCATCTGAGCGCGCGTTGCGGGTGTGTTGAAAGCCTGTGGTGGCCTGTGGTGGTCAGTGGTGGCCTGTGCGAAGGCCGCCACAGTCGAGATGATTTTTGACCAGCCCATTTCTAATTCTTGCATTCAAACCGCCAGCGCTCAGAGTGTCTTGACAGCAAATCCCCCGGCATAAGGTGGGAAGAGAAGCAGTGAAAGGGACCTGAGCATGTCCAGCCAATCAGTGGAAATACCTGCGAGCGAAGAAATCGCGGCCGAATGCCTGGGCGTCAAAGTGCCCATGTCTCAATATCTGCATGAAAATCGGATCGAACGCATAAATTCGGCCGAATACGAAGGTCAGGAAATTCGCGGATCCCTGCATGTGGTGGGCGAAGAGGATGTGGTTCTGGAAATCGGCGCTGGCATTGGGTTGGTCGGTGCAGTGGTGGCAACCAATTGCCTGCCCAAGGCGGTCCACAGCTTTGAGGCCAACCCCGAACTGATCCCGGAGATCGAGCGTTTGTATCGGGTCAACGGGTTGGAGGGGGTGATCTCTGTGCGCAACACCGTTCTGCTCAGCGCAGCCGATCGTCCCGACAGTATCCAGTTTCACCTGCGCAACAGTTATCTGGGGTCGTCCCTGGTCGAAGCCGCTGGTCGTATCCGTAAAACCGTTGATGTCCCCACGGCCAGCTTTGCCGAGGTATGTGCGGATCTGAAGCCGACCGTGTTGGTGATGGACATTGAGGGCGGCGAACAGGAACTGCTGCGCCATGCGGACCTGTCCGGGTTTCGGGCGGTCGTGTTAGAGTTCCATCCCAAGGCCTATGGCATTGAGGGCATGCGCGAGTGCAAGAAGATCCTGACGGATGCCGGGTTTGAGCGGGTCAACGAAAAATCCACTCGTACCGTCTGGACCTGCGTCCGTCCCGCGTAGCTGTTGCCAGATGGCGCGCCTGCGGCGCAAGACGGTATCTCGTCGTTGCCCTTTGGGCGCCTCCTCGGGTTGGCACGGCGTGTCGACGGTGCGGGAGAATCCGGCTCCGGTTCTTCTCCTGGCCACAAATATCCCGGGGTGAATTGGTCTGTGGGCCAAGGGGGCCAAGGGGGCCAAGAGGGGCTAAGAGGGGCCAAGAGGGGCGGCGCCCTTCCTGGCCTATGATCATGAGTGCAATCACCTGCGAGACTGTGCAGGCAGTCGGCTGTGTCAGCCTGTGATCGCGGCAAGCCCGGCGTCCAGCGCATCCAGGATCACCGAGGCGTCTTCCCGGGTCAGGACCAGAGGCGGGGACAGGATGATATTGGGACCTGACACCCGAACCATTGCGCCATTGTGATAGGCGACCTCCTGCACGGTTGCGATTGTCTTTTTGTCGATCGGGGATTTGGTTTCGCGATCGGACACCAGTTCCATGGCGCACATCAACCCGTGGCCACCGCGCACATCTCCGATGGCGTCGTGTTTGGCCTGAAGCGCCAGAAGTCCCTGGTGCAGCTGTTCGCCACGGGCGGTCGCATTTTCCGGCACGTTGAGGCGTTGGGTTTCGGCCAGACAGGCCAGGGCTGCTGCCGCGCCGACGGGGTGGCCGGAGTAGGTATAGCCATGTCCAATGGCTGCTTTGCCGCTGGCATCCTGTTCAAAGGTTTCGGCCACCTGTTCGGCGATCATCACGGCACCGAACGGGAAATACCCATTGGTGATTGCCTTGGCGGTGCACATGAAGTCAGGCTGAACGCCCCAATGACGGGATCCGCTCCAGCTGCCGGTGCGGCCAAAGGCGGTAATGACCTCATCCGCGATCAGCAGGATGCCGTTCCTTGTGCAGATGTCGCGCACACCGGGCATGAAGCTTGGATGGGGGGGGATGACGCCACCCGCCCCCAGGATCGGCTCCATGATCATCGCGGCAATGGTGCCTGCCCCCTGAAACGCGATTTCGTCCTCGAGCGCCTGCAGGCAGAGCTGTGCCAGGCGCTGAGGGTCGGTTTCGTTGAATGGGTTGCGATACGTGTAAGGGGCCGGAATGTGGTAACACCCCGGAAGAAGCGGTTCGTATTGGGTCCGGAAATTTGCATTTCCGTTGACTGAGGCACCGCCCATGTGGGTGCCGTGATACCCTTTTTTCAGGCTCAGGAATTTGACGCGCCCGGTATCGCCGCGGATCTTGTGGTACTGGCGTGCCAGGCGCAGGGCGGTTTCCACGGAATCCGATCCACCCGACGTATAGAACGCGCGGGTCAACCCGTCGGGTTCAAAGAATGTGCGCAACTCTTCGGACAGCTGGATGACCTTGTCATTGGTCGTGCCGCGAAAGATCGAGTAATAGGGCAGCGTGTCCAGCTGCGCGGCGATGGCATCCTTGATCGGTTGGCAGGAAAAGCCGAGGTTCACGTTCCACAAACCGCCAACGCCATCGACGACTTCGTGGCCATCCACGTCCTTGATCCGGACACCTGATGCCCCGGTGACGATGGTGGGTGGGTTGGCGTGACTGTCGGCGGGGTGGGCCATGGGGTGCCAGACGGATCGGGCATTCATCTCTTTGAGGAAATTGGAGTCTTTCATGTGTCTTGCTCCTGTCGGCGACCCGGTTACGGACCGCGTGGGGGTGGGGGCTAGGCAGGGGCCATATGCGGAAAGGCGGCGGGGGCAATCCCGCCGATTCGATCGGTCAGTTCAGTGCCGAGCCTGAACAGCTCGGCCCGGATGGTGTCCTTTTGTGCGCCGGTGACACGGGCCTCGGGGGCCGCCACCGCGAGCGCACCTATGGGCGCGCGATTTGGGCCAAAAACCGGAACAGCATGCGAATGGACTTCGATTTCAAAACCGCCAACGGATTCGGCAATTCCGCGGCGTCGGACCTTGTCCAGCTCGGCCCGGATCTGTTGGGGATCGACAATGGTTCTGGGGGTGCGCGCCAGGAGGGGTCTGGACAGCACATCGTCGACGGTGGCCGGATCGGCAAAGGCCAATACGGCGAGCCCGGAGCTGGTCGCGTGATAGGAGAGAACCTCGGCGTCCTCCATTGTCACCTTTGTGGCGTGTTGGCGCGAATAGGCATGCGACAGAGAAATCAGATGCTCCCCCTGGAGCAGAGAAATATGGGTTGTTTCACCCGTGGCTTCGGACAATTCCCGCAGGATCCGGCGAGAGACAGAGAGAATCGGGACCGACGCTTCGCGCAGTGCAGCGAGTCTCAGAACCTGCGGTCCCAGCCTGTAGGACCGGTCAGTGTCGGCCTGTTCGACGAATCCCGAATCCTGCAATTCGCTCATCAGCCGGTAAACCGTTGCCTTGTTCATGCCTGACAGGCGGGTGAGGTCGCTCAGCCCGATTTCGGTACAGCTGTGGTTGAAATAATTCAACAAAGACAGCGCTTTGGACACGGTTCCCATGGGTGAGTTCAGGCTCCCTTTCGTATCGTTTCCGGGGCGAACCGGGGAAATCGAAATACTTGCGTTGTTATTTTGTTGACAGATTGGTGGGGGGTCTGTCAATCTAAATTCAAACCAATGGTTCGAATAATGAACCGATGAGAATTAACCAGGGAGAGACACAATGATGATCAAGACATTGCTCAAAGGTGCGTTGGCCGGGGCCGCGTTGACCATTTCCGCCGGGGCCGCGATGGCCGAGTACCCGGAAAAACCGGTGAACTTTATCGTGCCGTGGCCGCCCGGTGACCTCGAAGATGTGCTGACCCGGATGATTGCCGATGATTTCCAGGCGGAATATGGCGTGGCAGCGGCGGTCGTGAACAAGCCCGGCGGCGGCGGCGGCCCCTTTCCTGGTGCCATCGAAGTCGCCAATGCACCGGCGGACGGCTACACGATCGGGTCGTTCGTGATCGGGGTGCCGGTTCTGGGCCACCAGATCGACATTCCACCGTTGGCCCCGGCCAAATTCGACCCGCTGGGGATTTTCCTGACCTATCCGTTTGTCATCGCGGCATCGGCGGATGCGCCGTATGGTACGATGGCTGAACTGGCCGAACACGCCAAATCCAACGACGTCGCGCTGGGCCACTTTGGCGATGTGTTGACACCGACCCAGGTGACCAAAGCCTTTGCCGTGAATGCCGGGTTCAGCTGGGGATCGGACGCGGCGTTCGACGCGCTGGATTGCAATACGCTGGCCTCGGGTGATGCGGATGTGATCAACACCACGCTGCAGCTGATTTTGCCCTGCCTGGACAAGGTCAAGGTTCTGGTGTCGATCACGGACGAACGGATCCCGCTGATTCCGGACGCACCAACCATCGGAGAACTGGACAGTTCCCTGAACATCGCACTGTGGAACGGTCTGTTCGTGACCAAGGACACGCCTCAGGACGTCCGTGACAAGATCATTGCCGTGGCACAGAAAACCATGATGAGCGATCGCGCCCAGAAGGTCGCTACCGAAACCGGAGCCCTGGTCTATTGGCAGAATGCCGATGACTCGGCGGCCCGGGTGGCCGCGGACATCGAAACCGTCGCCCGGATCGGCGAACTGCTTCAGTAAAACGGTCTTGCACGGGCCGGGCCTTGGCCCGGCCTGCGCCTTGTCTGGAAAGTCGCGAACATGCCTTCCGAAAAAGAAAACCGCTTTGTCGGGCCGCGGCGCGGTCAGTTGGTCTTTGCCCTGTTTTTTGTAGTGGTTTCGATCGTTCTGCTGGGGCTGATCACCGAACAGACCCGCTGGGTCGAAAAATCCAAACTGTTTGCCCAGCCGCGGTTCTGGCCGGCTGTTGGATTGGGGCTGATGGTGCTGTTTGGCGGGGTCCATCTGTATCGTCTGCCGTGGCGGCATGTGTCGCGCTATGATTGGTGGGAAGTGCGCAAATGGGCGCTGGTTCTGGAATTTGCGGTCTGGTTCATGGTCTACGTCGTGACCGTGCCGATCCTGGGCTATCTGCCGGTGACGCTGATATTCGTTCCTGCGCTGAGCTGGCGCATGGGGTATCGCAGCCGGTTCATGATGTGGGTTAGTGTCGGTTTTGCCGTCTTTGTGGTTCTGCTGTTCAAGACGTTCCTGTCGGTCAAGATTCCGGGGGGGATGATCTATGAATATCTCCCCGGTGGCCTGCGCTCCTTCTTTATTCTGTATTTCTAGAGGGCTGACCCATCATGGATCTTCTGCTGTCCGCCGTTGAAATTCTGATGCGCTGGGATGTGGCGCTTGCCCTGCTGGCCGGGTCTGTTGGCGGTGTCCTGATCGGGGCGATCCCGGGGGTTGGTCCGGCCGTTGCCATCGCCATCCTGTTGCCGGCCACGTTTTCCATGGATCCCATTGTTGGCCTGACCGTGTTGCTGGGCATTTACGGGTCATCCATGTATGGCGGCGCGATTCCGGCCATTTTGATCAATACGCCAGGCACCGCCGTCAACGCGCTGACCACTTATGATGGCTATCCGATGACCGCGCGCGGAGAACCACGCCGCGCCTTGTCTCTGGCCTATTCCGCGTCGTTCTTTGGCGGTATCTTTTCGGTCATCTGCCTGATCCTGTTCGCGCCTGTGCTGGCCAAGGTTGCGCCCATGTTCGGCTCGCGCGAAATCTTCTTGGCGGCGTTGTTGGGGTTGATCCTGGTGGTTGTCGCGCATCGGGGGCAGGCGTTGATTGCCGGGGCCTTGGCGGCCTTTGGGATCTTTATGCAGACCATCGGGTTGGAGCCGGTCAAATATTCGCAACGCTATACATTCGGGTCTGATTTTCTGGGGGGTGGTATCAACCTGATCGTCGTTGTGCTGGGGCTGTTTGCCCTGAGCCAGGCGTTTGTCCTGCTGACGGATGAAGACGAAAAGATCCACCTGACCAAACTGCGTGGTGGCATGTTTCAGGGCCTGCGGGAATTGGTGCGTCATCCCCGTGTTGCCAGCGTGTCGGCGGCCTTTGGCGTGGTCATGGGGATGATCCCGGGGGTTGGTGAATTCACCGCGCAATTCATGTCCTACACATATGCGCAACGCTCATCCAAACGTCCGCAGGATTTCGGCAATGGCTCGTCCGAGGGGCTGATCGCCGCCGAAACCGCCAACAACGCGGTGCCTGCCGCCGCCATGGTGCCGCTGCTGGCGCTGGGCATTCCGGGCGAGGCGCTGACCGCGATGATGTTGTCGGTGTTTTATGTGCACAACGTGGTGCCTGGGCCTGGGCTGTTCCAGAACCAGATGGATTTTGTCGTCGCGCTGTATATCGCGCTGTTGATCCTGAACGTGCTGGTTCTGGTCTTTCTGCTGTTTGCCACCAAATCGCTGATCCAGGTGGTGCGTATTCCCAACCGGTTCCTGGGCGTCTGTATCCTGACGCTGTCCTTTGTCGGGGTTTACAGCTTGCGCAATTCGGCCGCCGACTGTGTGATGGCAGCGCTGTTTGGGGTGCTGGGGTATATCCTGAAACGCCTGTCGATGCCATCGGTGCCCATTGTGTTGGGCATGGTTCTGGGCGGTATCATGGAGGTCAAGCTGCGCGCCGGGATGGCGCGGGTCAAGGAGCCTCTGGATTTCATTGATCGCCCTGTCGCGTTCATCCTGTTTCTCATCATCGTTATCGTTCTTGCGAACCACTTCCGCCGGGTGCTGAAGGACCGCAAGGAACTCAAGGAGGCCGAATGGCAGACCAGGAACTCATCAATGCGCTTCGGCAAACTGATGTCGCGCCGCAAGAACTCTTTCTTGAAGGATCGTGGCAAGGTGGTACGGGCACGCCACTCGAAGTTACTTCGCCGATTGACGGATCTTATCTGACCACGCTGTCCGGCGCGTCCGTGGGCGATGTGGATCGCGCGGTGGCGTCGGCGCGGGCGTCGTTTGACGATGGGCGTTGGTCCCGGATGGCCCCGGCGGGGCGCAAGAAGATCCTGCACAAGATCGCCGACCGGATCGAAGCCGAAGCCGTTGCGCTGGCCGTGTTGGGGGTGCGTGACAATGGCACCGAATTCAACATGGCGCTCAAGGCGGAACCGGGGTCTGCGGCAGGCACATTCCGCTATTATGCCGAGGCACTGGACAAGGTCGGTGGAGAGATTGCACCCACCGCGCCCGATGTGCTGGGTCTGGTCCACAAGGCACCGGTGGGTGTTGTCGGCGCGATTGTGCCGTGGAACTTCCCGTTGATGATCGGCGCGTGGAAGCTGGCACCCGCGTTGGCGATGGGCAATTCCGTGGTGCTGAAGCCCGCCGAAACCGCGTCGCTGTCGTTGCTGCGGCTGGCGCAGATCTGTGCGGACTGTGGCCTGCCGGATGGCGTGCTGAACGTGGTCACGGGATCGGGCGCGGAAACCGGCGCGGCGCTGTCGATGCATATGGATGTGGACGTGCTGACCTTTACCGGGTCGGGCGGCACCGGGCGGCGGTTGCTGGAGGCCTCGGCGCGGTCGAACCTGAAGCGGTGCTATCTGGAACTGGGCGGGAAATCCCCCAACATCGTCTTTGCCGATGCGCCGGATCTGGCCAAGGCGGCAAAAGTGTCTGCGGCGGGGATCTTTCGCAATTCCGGGCAGGTCTGTGTAGCCGGGTCGCGGTTGCTCGTGCAATCGGACATTCACGATGAATTCGTCGCCATGTTACAGGCCGAAGCCCAAGCGCTGAGAGTTGGGGATCCGCTGGATCTGAACACCCAGATCGGCGCGGTGAATTCCGAGGATCAACTGGCCCGCAACCTGTCCTTTATGGACATGGTCGGTCCCGAAGGCGGCCGTATTGTCACCGGCGGCACCCGCATTTTGGCGGACACCGGCGGCACCTACATGGCGCCGACCATCGTGGCGGATGTGACCCGTGATGCGACCCTGTTCCAGCAGGAGGTGTTTGGTCCTGTTCTGTCGGTGACCAAATTCGACACCGAAGAAGAGGCGTTGAGCCTGGCCAATGCCACCGACTTTGGTCTGGCGGCCGGGGTCTGGACCGCGAACCTGGGTCGGGCCCATCGTATGGTCGCGGGTATTCGGACCGGCGTCGTGCATGTGAACACCTATGGCGGAGCCGACAATACGGTGCCCTTGGGCGGGGTTGGGCAATCCGGTAATGGCCACGACAAATCACTGCATGCGCTCGACAAATATGTTGATCTGAAAACCGCCTGGATTCAGTTGTGAGGCCAGAAATGAGCGAAGACATGACCAAAAAAACCATTCTCGTCGCCGGCACCTATGACACCAAAGACGATGAGCTGACCTATTTGTCGGATGTGATCCGGGCACAGGGTGGCAATGTCCTGTCGATGGATGTCAGCGTTCTGGGCGATCCGTCCAAACCCACCGATGTCAGCAAACATGACGTGGCCGAGGCGGGTGGGAGTAGCATTCAGCAGGCCATAGAGTCCGGCGACGAAAACACCGCGATGCAGATCATGGCGCGTGGATCGGCGGCCAAGGCGCTGGCATTGTATCGTGCCGGGCAGATCGACGGGGTAATCGTCCTGGGCGGGACCATGGGTACCGATCTGGCGCTGGACCTGTGTGCGGCGCTGCCGGTGGGTGTGCCGAAATATGTGGTTTCTACGGTATCATTCTCGCCGCTGATCCCGCCCGAACGACTGCCATCGGACGTTCAGATGATCCTGTGGGCCGGAGGGCTTTTTGGGTTGAATTCCATCTGCAAGGCCTCTCTGTCCCAGGCGGCAGGTGCAGTGTTGGGTGCGGCCCGAGCGGTTGAGGCGCCGAAACGGGATCGGCCGCTGATCGGCATGACGTCGTTTGGCAAGACGGTGCTGCGGTACATGGTGACGCTGAAACCGGCGCTGGAGGCGCGCGGGTTCGAAGTGGCCGTCTTTCATGCCACCGGAATGGGGGGGCGGGCCTTTGAAAGCCTCGCTGGCGAAGGAGCCTTTGCAGCGGTGTTTGACTTTGCTCCTCAGGAAGTGAGCAATCACATTTTTGGTGGGCTCAGCGCCGGGGCGGATCGGATGACCAATGCCGGGAAATCCGGCACGCCTCAGTTGATTGCGCCGGGATGTTACGATCTGGTGGATTTTGTGGGATGGCAGGATCCGCCGCAACAGTTGGTGGGGCGTGAAACCCATGCGCACAACCGGCTTCTGACGTCGGCCATGTTGGACGCGGATGAACGCCGCACCGTCGCACGCGCAATTTGTGACAAGCTGTCCGGGGCGACCGCACCTGTTGCGCTTTTGTTGCCCCAGGGCGGGTGCAATGAATGGGACCGGCCCGGCGGTGAATTGCATGATGCTGGCGGTCTGATCGCCTTCTGTGACGAGATCAAATCAGCCTGCCCGGAAAACGTCATGCTGCACGCGATGCCAGACCACATAAATGATGCCGCATTCTGTGATCGTGCGCTGGCGATCTTTGATGAATGGATCGCATCCGGTGTTGTGACCGGCAAATAGCACCGTTGTCTGTGACGGAACGTCGTGGCGGTCCCCGTGGTGGGGGTCGCCTTTTTTGTCTTGATCGGGCCTATGGGCTCTGAATAGGCTGCGATCAAATTTGCGAAACAATGTTCCGCTTTGCGGATCCTGTGCCCTTAGTTCGGTGAAAAACAGGGGTGTAGACCATCTGTCGTTTGATTTGTGCCAGGAGGTACGTTACGTCTGGCAATACAGCGACCGAACGGTCGGTTATTTATATTTGATGCGACCCCGGACACGGGATGTCGGACAAGGAGAGGAAGACCACCATGAGCGAAGCCATCAGATACGAACGCGTTGGTGATATCGCAGTGCTGGCAGCAGACAATCCGCCGGTCAATGCGCTGGGGCTGGCGGTTCGTCAGGGATTGCAGGCTGGGATCGAGCGGGCTGAATCCGAAGGAGCCAAGGCGGTTCTGATCTATGGAACGGGCCGCACCTATTTCGCCGGGGCGGATATTCGCGAATTCGGCAAGCCGCCACAGGAACCCGGCCTTCCCGATCTGTGCAATCGCATCGAATCTTCGCCGTTGATCGTGGTGTCGGCGCTGCATGGGACGGCGTTGGGTGGCGGGCTCGAAGTGGCGCTGTCGTCGCATTATCGCATCGCGGTTCCATCGGCCAAGGTGGGCCTGCCCGAAGTGCATCTGGGCATTTTGCCCGGCGCAGGTGGAACGCAGCGGTTGCCGCGTGTCGCAGGTGTCGAGGCGGCATTGGACATGATCACCACCGGACGGCATGTGGGGGCTGGCGAGGCGTTGAAACTGGGGGTGCTTGACCGGGTGGTTGATGGGGACCCGCGGGACATCGGTCTGGCCTATGTACAGGAATTGCTCGACAGCGGCGCACCCCGTCGCGCTGTTGGTGAATTGCCCGCGCCTGCGCCAGTTGATTTTGATTCGGTGTATGATGCGGTGCTGAAAAAAGGCCGGGGTCAGCAATCCCCGGCGACCGCAGTGCGTTCTGTTCAGGCCGCCTGCGAAGCAGCCACGTTTCAGGATGGGATCATCCGCGAACGTGAACTGTTCATGGATCTGATGAATTCCGATCAGCGGCTGGGTCTGATTCACGCGTTCTTTAGCGAACGGGCGGTGTCGAAATTGCCCGAACTCAAAGGGGTCGAACCGCGCCCGCTGGCCTCCATTTCGGTTATTGGTGGCGGAACCATGGGGGCAGGAATCGCGACGGCCGCGCTGTTGGCTGGTTTGAATGTGACCCTGTTGGAAATGAACGACGCCGCTGCCGCTGCAGCCAAGGGTCGGATCGAGGGCAATCTGCAGGGTGCCCTGAAACGGGGCAAGATCAGCCAGGCGCAATTCGACACCCTGACGAACCAGTCGCTGACCATGGCCACGGACTATGCCGCGCTGAGCGACGTGGATCTGGTGGTCGAAGCCGTGTTTGAAGACATGGGCGTCAAAAAACAGGTCTTTACCAAGCTGGATGAGGTCTGCAAGCTAGGTGCAATCCTGGCGTCGAACACTTCGTATCTGGATGTCGATGAAATCGCGGCCTGTACATCGCGCCCACAGGATGTCATTGGCCTGCACTTCTTTTCACCCGCACATGTGATGAAGCTGCTCGAAGTGGTCGTTGCAGAAAAGACCGCTCTGGACGTGGTTGCGACCGGATTTGCTTTGGGCAAGTTGCTGAAAAAGATCTCGGTGCGTGCCGGTGTCTGTGATGGTTTCATCGGCAATCGGATTTTGGCCACCTATCGCACGGCAGCTGATCATATGGTTCTGGACGGGGCTTCGCCCTTTCAGATCGACAAGGCGCTGACCGGTTTTGGTTTTGCGATGGGTCCCTATGCAGTGTCTGATCTGGCCGGGTTGGACATCGGGTGGGCGGTGCGCAAGCGCAAACGCGCCGAAGGGATGGATCCACGTGCCCGTGACAGTTCTTATGCGGACAAGCTGTGCGAAGGGGGAAATTTCGGCCAGAAAACCGGCAAGGGTTATTATGTGTACGAGGCCGGTAAACGTGGTGGCACACCCAATCCCGAGGTCATGCAATTGATCGAAGCGGAGCGCGCAGCCAAGGGGATCACACCGCGTGACTTCAGCGACGAGGAGATCGTGCGCAAATACATGGCGGCGATGGTGAATGAAGCGGCCAAGGTCGTGGGCGAAGGCATTGCGCGGCGCCCGCTGGACGTCGATATGACCCTGCTGTTCGGCTATGGCTTCCCCCGCTATCGCGGTGGACCGCTGAAATGGGCCGATATCGTCGGTCTGTCGGATCTGCTGGACGATATCCAAACCTATGCACAGGATGACGCCTATTTCTGGCAACCCGCGCCGCTGTTGGAACAGCTGGTGGCCGATGGCCGCAGCTTTGATGATCTGAACAAGGAAACCGCATGATGAAACAAGCCGTTATCGTATCTGCTGCCCGCACCGGGCTGGCCAAATCCTTTCGTGGATCGTTCAACGTCACTCATGGGGCGACCATGGGGGGGCATGCAGTACAGGCCGCTGTTGCCCGCGCAGGCATGGATGGCTCCGAGATCGAAGACTGCATCATTGGCTGTGGCTTTCCCGAAGGCGAAACCGGCGGCAACATCGGCCGCCAGATCGCCATTCGTGCGGGTCTGCCGGTGACTGCATCGGGCATGACGGTGAACCGTTTCTGTTCCTCGGGTTTGCAGACCGTGGCCCTGGCCGCACAGGCAATCACCGAAGGTGGATCCGGGGCCATGGTGGCCGGCGGAGTTGAAAGCATCTCGATGGTGCAACCCAAAACACGCCCATCGCCCGAAGCCTGGATCGCCGAGCATAAACCCGCGATCTATATGCAGATGATCGAAACGGCGGATATCGTGGCCGAACGCTATGGCATCAGTCGCGAGGATCAGGATGCCTATGGGCTGCGGTCGCAACAGCGGATTGCAGCAGCCCAGGCGGCTGGCACGTTTGATGATGAAATTGCTCCGATGCAGGCGACCATGGCTGTCAAAGACAAGGAAACCGGCGAGATCTCGATGCGTGAGGTGACTGTGGATCGGGATGAATGCAATCGCCCGACCACCACGCTCGACGGTCTTGCGGGGCTGGAACCGGTGCGCGGGGCGGGCAAATTCATCACCGCCGGAAATGCGTCACAGCTGAGCGACGGGGCGGCCGCAGTTGTCCTGATGGAAGCGACTGAGGCGGAAAAGCGCGGTCTGGACCCGATGGGCGCATTCAAGGGCTTCTGTGTTGCAGGGTGCGAACCTGACGAAATGGGCATCGGCCCTGTCTTTGCGGTGCCGCGCCTGCTGGAACGCCATGGCCTGACGGTTGATGACATCGACATCTGGGAATTGAACGAGGCCTTTGCCAGCCAGGCGCTTTACTGTCGCAACCGTTTGGGAATCGACGATGCCAAATGCAATATCAACGGCGGGTCCATCGCCATTGGCCACCCCTTTGGCATGACCGGAGCCCGGATGGTCGGCCACATCATGCGTGAAGGCAAACGCCAGAACGCCAAGCTGGGCGTTGTGACCATGTGCATCGGTGGCGGCATGGGGGCGGCTGGCCTGTTCGAAATCTACTGACCGGGCAGGGGGCGCTGCCCCCTCGGCCCCTTTGGGGCCTCACCCCCGGAGTTTCTTGGGCAAGATGAAAGAAAGAGCTCCTCTATTCATCTTGCCAAAGAAACTCCGGAGCGCGAGGCAGAGCCTCGCATGAAACACGCACTCTGGGAGGAACCGCATGGATCTGAGCTATACCGCCGAGGAACTGGCTTTTCGCGACGAGGTGAGAGACTTTCTGGAGAAGAACCTGCCCCAAGAGATGTCCGATGCTGTTCGCGATGGGCGCAGTTTGGGCAAGGCGGGTCATGACCGTTGGCATGCAATCCTGAATGAGCGCGGTTGGCTGGCCCCCAATTGGCCGCGCGAGTTTGGTGGCTGTGAATGGAGCGCCGTGCAGCGGTTCCTCTTCGAGGAAGAATGCTGTCGCGCCCATGCCCCCCGCATCGTGCCTTTTGGTCTGACCATGCTGGGTCCGGTTTTGCAGCGATTTGGTTCGCCGGATCAAAAAGACCGGTTTCTGCCCCGAATTCTGTCCGGCGAAGATTGGTGGTGTCAGGGGTATTCCGAACCGGGTGCGGGATCGGATCTGGCGTCGCTCAAGACCAAGGCTGTTCGAGACGGAGACCATTACGTGGTCAATGGTCAAAAGACATGGACCACGTTGGGGCAATACGCCAATTGGATCTTCTGTCTGGTGCGCACTGACAGCACCGTGAAACAGCAGGAAGGGATTTCCTTTCTGCTGATCGACATGAACACGCCCGGGATCGAGGTGCGCCCGATCATTCTGTTGGATGGGACGCATGAGGTGAACGAAGTCTGGTTCACCGATGTCCGTGTCCCGGTAGAGAACCTGGTGGGCGAGGAAAACAAGGGCTGGACCTATGCCAAATATCTGCTGACCCACGAACGTACCAATATTGCCGGGGTCGGGTTTTCCCAGGCCGGTCTGGATGCGGTCAAACGCATGGCGCGGGTCGAAATGTCGGGTGGGCGCCCCTTGATCGAGAACCCGCATTTCGCGGCGCGGCTGGCCCGGGTCGAGATAGATCTGATGGCTATGGCAACCACCAATCTGCGGATTATTTCGCGGGCCGCGGCGGGTCAGGCACCTGGCGTTGAAAGCTCGATGCTCAAGGTCAAGGGGACGATCATCCGGCAGGAGATCAACGATTTGGCCCGTCGCGCCGCTGGCATCTATGCGATGCCCTTTGCGTCCGAAGAAGTGGAGGGCGGCAATGAACCCCCTGTCGGTCCTGACGGCAGCGGGCCGGTTTCGGCCCAGTATTTCAACAATCGCAAGCTGTCGATCTTTGGGGGGTCGAACGAAGTTCAGCGCAATATCATTGCCAAGGTAAAGCTGGGAGGTGGCGCATGAATTTTGACCTGACCGAAGAACGCCAGATGTTGCAGGACACACTGCGCCGGTTTTTGTCCGACCGTTATACCACTGACGTGCGCAACCGGATTATTGACAGCGACACGGGGTTTTCAACCGAACTTTGGGCGCAACTGGCCGAATTGGGAATTGTCGGTGCCCTGTTTTCCGAAGCGCAGGGTGGATTTGGTGGAGCCGGGTTCGACATCACCACGGTGTTCGAAGAACTGGGCCGTGCTGGCGTGGTTGAACCGTTCCTGGATACAGCCATTTTGGGTGGTGGTCTGGTGGCGTCCCTGGGGAACGCGGATCAACAGGTGCTGGTTGAACGGGTTATCGCAGGGGACCTGCATCTGGCGCTGGCTCACAGTGAACCGACGGCGCGGTATGATCTGAACCGGGTTATGGTATCGGCCACTGTGTCCGGAGACGCTGTGCGGCTGAAAGGGCGCAAATCTGTGGTGGTCAATGCCGAAGCAGCCGAATTCCTGATTGTGTCCGCACGCGAAAGCGGCGCAGTGGATGACTGCGATGGCATTTCCTTGTTTCTGGTCCCGCGCGAGACAGCGGGTGTGATCGTGCGCGGGTATCCTTTGTTGGCGGGTGGACGGGCCGCCGAAGTTGAGTTTGAAGATGTCGTGGTGCCGGAAAGCGCGCGTTTGGGCACGGCTGGCACCGCATATACTGCGCTGGCCGAACGGGCGGCGGCGGCGTCGGTTGCGCTGGCGGCTGAAACCTTGGGTGCGATGGAAACCGCGACCGAACTGACCCGCGGTTATTTACAGACGCGCCAGCAATTTGGGCGTCCGATTGGCAGCTTTCAGGCGCTGCAACACCGAATGGCGGATCTGTGGATAGAAATGGAGCAGGCCCGATCGGCCACGATCAACGCAGCGGGACATCTGGCGGATCAGCCCCACATGCGGGATCTGCACGTCGCGGCAGCGCGCAATCTCATCGGTCGGGCAGGTCGATTGGTGGCCGAAGACACCATCCAGCTGCACGGCGGTATCGCCATGACCCGGGAGTATGAGCTGGCCCATATCGCCAAACGGATCGTTATGGCCGATCATCGGTTCGGAGACACCGATTACCAATTGGAGCAGTTCATTGCCCTCAGCGCCTGATGCCGACGATATCCGTTTTATAGAAGACCCCGGCTGCCAACAGATGGTTGGCTATCGGACCCGGTTGGACCGTCACGCTGGCACCTGCACCGTGACGTTGGAGTTGGAGGACAAGCACCTGAACCGGCATGGCATTTTGCATGGCGGGATGGTCGCAACCCTGTTGGATGTGGTCTGTGGCAATACTGCTTCGCACTATTTTGATCCGATTGACCATGCACCTTTGGTCACTGTGTCGCTGAATCTGAACTATGTTGCAGCGGCCCGTGCCGGAACGGTGACGGCCACGGCGCGCCCCGCCGGCGGCGGCAAATCCATCGCCTATATCAATGGTGAATTGCGCGACGCCGAAGGGCAAATGCTGGCCACTGCCTCGGGTATTTTCAAAAGGATCCGCACATGACCAAACTGGCCCGCGTGGAGGATCAGGACGATCGTGCCGTTGTGGTCAATATGAACCCGACGCGGCGCGGGGCATTGTCGCAGGATTTGTACGATGCAATCAACGCCGCGCTGGAATTGGCGCACCAGACACGGATTCGCGCGGTTTTGCTGACCTCGGAAGGCGGCTTCTTTTGCGCGGGCGGGGATCTCAATGTTCTGATTGACCGGCGTGGGCTGACGGAAGCTGAACGCCGGAACAAGGTCGATGACCTGCATGATGTAATCCGTGGTATACGCGCCTGCCCGGTGCCCGTTATCGCGGCGGTGGACGGGGGCGCTGCGGGGGCCGGGGCGTCTTTGGCATTGGCATGTGATTTGATTGTGGCAGAAGCTGGGGCCAATTTCACCGCCGCTTATGTCAAAGCGGGGTTGGTGCCTGACGGTGGGCTGACGGCGTCGCTGGCCCGGATGGTGCCTCGCCCGTTGGCGATGGAGATGTGCCTGCTGGGCCGTCCGGTCAGTGCCGAGCAGCTGCAGGCATTGGGAGCTATTACGTCTGTTGCCGCGGCCGGAGAGGTTTTGGACCGGGCGCAGGAGCTGGCGGACGCGCTGGCACAGGGGCCGCGTGATGCACAACGGGTGATCCGGGGACTGGTCGCTGGGGCTTATGACCGTTTCGAGATTGCACAGCTGGATGCGGAACGTGATGCGATGGCACGGGCCGCGGGAGGCACCGAAGCCGCAGAAGGGATCGCCGCGTTTCTGGAGAAGCGGCCACCGCGATTTCAGACATAAAGACTGGGCACCGGGTGCCTGTGTTGCCTTGGGAGGGGAGTGGAATGGACAGAGTGGAAGATCTGCTGCGGCACCAGTTGGAGGTGCGCCCCTCGGCCTTGGCCTTTTATGACAGCAGCGGTGCCTGCTGGACTTATGCTGATCTGGATCGTGCCTGTGATGATCTGGCGGTGCATCTGGCCCAATCGGGAGTACAGCGTGGAGACCGGGTTTTGATCCTGTCGGAAAATTGCTGTGCCAAGGTCGCGGCCCTGTTTGCCTGTTATCGCATGGGGGCGGTTGCCGTGCCGGTGAATGCCCGTCAGACACGGGCCGAAATCGAACGCATTCAAGGTCACGCCACCCCGGTTGCGGCGGTGTTGACCACATCTGTTTCTCCTGATGCCCAGGCGCATGCCGCCTGGATGAATGCCGGGGAAATCACGGGGCGCTTTGGGGCGGTGCATCTGGCCCGAACAGGCCAAAGCAACCCGGATGCGCCGGATGATCTGGCCGTTCTGTTGTATACGACCGGCACGACCGGCGATCCCAAGGGCGTGATGCTGAGCCATGCCAACCTGTTGTTTGGCGGGCGCACCTCTGCCGAGCTGCGCAACATGACCGTTGATGACGTGATTTATGGGGTGTTGCCGACGACCCATGTTTTTGGGTTGGCCTCTGTGGTGACGGCGGCGATTCACATCGGTGCGCCGGTCCGGTTGGAAGCGCGATTTTCCGCAGCACATCTGTATCAGGCGTTGCGCGAGGGTGTGACGTTATTGTCTGCGGTGCCGCAGATGCATGCCCTGTTGATGCAATACACCAAGGAACAAGGATTTGACCGGTTGGAGGGCAGCGCGCTGCGCTATGTGTCGTCCGGGGCTGCGCCGTTGGATCCGGATTGGAAACGTCGGGCCGAGGCCTTTTACGGGGTGGCGGTTCAAAATGGCTATGGCATGACAGAAACCACGGCTGGCATCTGTGCGACCAGCAACCCGATTGGTGTGCCGGATGTTTCGGTCGGCCCTCCCTTGCCAGAAGTGAACGTGAGGCTGGACGAAACCGTGAGCGGCGGAGGCGGCGGGTTGGGCGAAGTTCTGGTTCAGGGCCCCAATGTCATGCTGGGGTATTACCGGAACCCGGCAGAAACCATGCGGGCGCTTGATCGGGACGGCTGGATGCGCACGGGAGATCTGGGGCGGTTCGATGCGGCTGGATTGCTGCATATAGATGGGCGTGCCAAGGAGTTGATCATTCATGGTGGGTTCAATGTGTTCCCGCCCGAAGTCGAAGCGGCGTTGAACGCCCATCCCCAAGTGGTGCAATCCGCAGTCGTGGGGCGACGGGCCGATGGAGACGAGGAAGTGGTGGCCTTTGTTCAGGTCGCGTCCGGGGACATGCCTGACACCGAGGAGTTGCGCGCTTTTGTGGCGAGTCAATTAGCCGGATACAAACGCCCAAGTCAGATCATCCTGGCCACATCATTGCCGGCGGCCCCGACCGGCAAGATCCTCAAGCACAAGCTGCTTGGGCATTTTGCCGATCAGTTGGTCTGACCCGTCAGTTATCAAAAGGTGTGGCTGTGCCGCGCTGGATCATTTTCTGGTTTAGGGGCGCTGCCCCTCTTGGCTTGCAGCCAATTCACCCCGGAGTTTTATGGCGAGATGAAGAAGGGGAGCAGATATTTGACCGGCCATCTTTATCTCCTGCCAGCAGGTCGGGGCAGGAGAATTTGGCGGCATCTTCAACCATTGGCCGTCAGACCCAGACCCCTTCGGCCGCTGCGCGGATTTGGCGAATATTTTCGCCATAGGGGGCAGGGTTGGACACCGAACCGCCGCGGAAAGCCGCAGACCCGGCGACCAGAACGTCTGCGCCAGCCTGGGCCACCAGAGGCGCGGTTTTGGGATCAACCCCACCGTCGATTTCGATGTGGATCGGACGGTCGCCGATCATGTCGCGCAGGCGGCGGATCTTGGATGTCATGTCGATGAACTTTTGCCCGCCAAACCCGGGGTTCACCGTCATCACACAGACCAGATCGGTCAGATCCAGCAGGTGTTCGATGGCATCTGCAGGTGTGCCCGGGTTCAGAGCGACCCCGGCCTTGGCCCCGCTGCCGCGAATCGCCTGAAGCGTGCGGTGGATATGCGGGGTGGCTTCGATATGGGCGGTAATGAAATCAGCACCTGCCTGAGCGAAAGCCTCGATGTAGGGATCCACTGGCGAGATCATCAGGTGCACATCCATCACGGTTTTGATGTGGGGGCGGATCGCAGCACAGGTCGCCGGACCAAAGGAGATGTTGGGCACAAAATGGCCGTCCATGACATCGACATGGACCCAATCTGCGCCTTGCGCTTCGATGGCTTGGCATTCTGCGCCAAAATTGGCGAAATCGGCAGCCAGGATAGAGGGGGCGATCTTGATGTTGCGATCAAAGGACATCGGGCAGCTTCCTTGTGCACGAAAAGGAGGGGTCTGGGCCATATAGCCTGTCTTTTGGAGTTCGAACAGGGGTGGGCGCAACAACTTGGTCCTGCGCATGAATGCCCCGGTGTTCACGTTACTGTCACGTCAGTATCGTTTTATGGGGCGACGGATGTTCGGTCGATCGGGAGAGTAAGCGTGTTCAGTATTGTTGATCCGGAAAAATGCGTGGTTGGACAGTCGATAGCAGAGCGGGTCGCGACACCATGTGTTGTCGGGCTTATCGGTCGATCCGGGGTCGACGTGCCGGACATATTGAATGCGCTGGGCCTGATGAACAGGCCCAAGGCAGGTCATGTTGCCTGCGGTGGACCGGCTGAGGATCATGCACCGTCGGGATGGCAGTCTGATTGTGCAATGATCCGCTCAGGTTCTGATCTGGATCCGCACAAGGACGTCATTTCAACTGTTTTGTACGGTGGAGACGGTGGGCAATTTGCCTTGGCCAAAGTGTTCAAGCTGCACGCCTTGGACCGGGTTGATCGGGCGTTGGCGCTTTTGGATGATCTGGGAATTGGTGTTTTGGCATTGCGCAGGGTCGAACAGCTGTCTGATGGGCAACGCCAGCAAGTTGCCATTGCTTCGGCATTCATGGATGCGCCTAAGGTCGTATTTGCCGTGGAGCCAAGCGCGGGGTTGGACCCGCTGAATGCCCGGGCCGTGATGCAGAACCTGCGCCGCCTGCAGGAGGATCGGGGCTGTAGCGTGGTTCTGGATCTGCAATCATCAGATATCGCGCAGCGATATTGCGATTATGTCGTCAGGTTGGATGACGGGTGTGTCGCCGCTGATGGGGTGTCCAGGGATCTGAGTGGCACCGCCTTGAAGATTTTGCCCGGCGGTTCGGCTCCAACCGGTGCCGACAGGACGCAGTCCGGTCGGCGGTCCGAGTGGCACTGCGCCAATCCGGAACAGACGGGCGCACCAGCGCCTGTATCCTGAACCGGTCCTGTTCCCTGCGCAGAAATACGCAGCCTTGCGCAATGCTGTCCAATGACTGAAACGATCCGGGATAGCGGCTTTGGCCTCAGGAAACTTGGTCAGGCCTGGCCTGTCAGTTTGAATTGTTCGATCAGGTGAAACCGGCCGTCTGCCGCTTCGCCAACCAGGGCAATCTGCGACAAGATGTAGGGCACAGGGAGCAATGGGGCCAAGCGGTCCTTCAGTAGGGTTTCGACCTGCAACAGGCGTGGTTTGGGTAGTTTTCCGGTCAAAGTGATGTGAAATCGAAAGTGATCCAGCACATGGGGGTACCCCCATTGTGCCAGGTTGGCCAGATGTGCCTGAGACATGTTGGGACGCACCCGGCGCGTCTGTTCTTCTTTGGACGGGGCGGCGCGATACTGGTCCAGCTCGGTTACACAGGCCGCAGCCAATCGGTTCAGGTCAGAGGTATCTCCAATCGCCCCGAGTGCTAGGAACCGCCCTATGCGCGTGAGCTGTAATCCGTCCAAGGTGACCGGTGCCCGGGATTTGGCGAGCGTTTCGCAGGCTGCGCGCAGGGCATCGGCGGAGTGGTTCGGTGCCAGACGCATTGGAGGCTTCAGCGTTGCATGCAGCCCGTATTTCCTGGGCGTTTCGGTCAGGGGACTGATGTCCAGATCCGCGATATCCGGATGTGGGACAGGCTGCCCAAGCGCCATGTCCCAGCCCAGCCACTGAGTCGCAAATCGGCTCCATGGCGCATCAGCGCCGGGGACGTAATAGATGGCGTATCGGGTGAATGTCATTTGAACCCTATGTGTGTGGCTGTTTGCGATCTGGGGTATTTCGGCTCAGGCACGGTAGAACAGGTAACGGCCCGGCGGGATGCCGACGGGGCCGTCGAGTTCGGTGAACCCAACCAGCGGTTGGCCCGAGACAATGATCCCACCCGGCACCATGACCGACGCGATGGTCGGGGAGAGCCGGGCCGCCTCGGCAACGTCCTTTTCCTTGATCCCAAAGCCGAAGTCATAATGGGCCAGGGCAACCTGGTGATCATTTTGGGCCAGCCTGTTCAGCATTGGCTCGGCCTCACCCTGTAGGAAATCGGCCTCGGGGGGCACACAGGAGGGATGGCATTGCAAAACGCGGTCGATCACCCAGATCCTGCGGTCTGTCAGGATCTCGCGCAGGTGGTCATAGGTCCGCCCATTACCCAATCCCATATCCAACACATCCCCCGATATGTCGGTGACCTGATCGGCGGCCCAATTCAGGCCGTCCCTTTGGGCGGTCAGTCGGCGCAGCATACTGTCCAGTCGGCTCATGTTGTTGTCCTTGATTGATAGATCCATGTGGTTGCCGGGCCTGCCAACAGGCGGGTGATCAGCGCATCTGTAAATGCCCAGATCGCGTCATCATGAATCAGATGGTGGGTGAGAATTCCATAGGGTTCGGCATTGTCCGTATGCCCGGTGCGCCGGTGTGCCATATCACGCGCAATCTGATCCACCAGCTGTTGGGCGGGGACCAGAGATCGGCTGGCTTTCCAGTGGATGGGATCAAGGTGGGTATTGATCTGCACCAACCCCGGTGCTGCCAGCCGGGATGTGCGCGGCGTATAGGTCGAAAGCGCGGCATAACCCAAATCGGGCAAGCCCGCGACGATTTCGGGGGCGATCCGATTCCACGGTGGCACAAACATTGGAACCAGAGCGCCAGCAAACAATTGCTGCAACGTTGCCAGGCCCCGAAGGGCATCGTCCAGCATGTTCTGCGCGGGTCGATGGGCTCCAAATTCCGCTTTTTTTTCTGTCAACGGCGCGTGGGAGGTGTGCGTCCACCCATGGACCACAGGACGCAGGTGAGTTTGAGCAATCCGATGCGCCAATGCCTGAGACGCCATCGAGGGGATAACGGCCAGATGCACAGGCAGGCACAGTCGCTCAGACAGTGCAATCAGGCGTTCCAAGTGCTGGGTTGGCGCGATTGCATCATCATCACGCCACCACAAAGGCAAGGTCAACCCAAGGTCCTGCCATCTTGCCATTTCCTGATCCAAGGGACTCCAATCGGGGGTCATGGGCGCTCCTGTGCCATTTTACAGGCAATGTCGACGGTGTTGTCTGCGCCGTCAAATGCGATGGTGTCGCTCTTGCGCGCCAAAGCAGCCCGGACCCGGTTCACTGCTGCGCCCAAGGTTTGTGGGGTCAGGTTGGCGCTGGGGATCACTTCGATGCCGCGCATCCTGGCAAGGCTGGTCGACCGCAGGGTCTGTTCGACTTCGCTGCCGGCATCAAATGGAATCAGCACGGATGGAACCCCGGTCTGGAGCAGATCCATTGTGGTGTTGTACCCGCACATGCCGACCAGAGCCGAGGCATGGCACAACATCTGGCGAAAATCCGGGCGGGCCGTGTCCAAGACAGCAGGCGATTCAATGGTTCGAAATCTGTCTATCCGGGTCTTGGCTTCGGTTCCGCCCACCAGCAGGTGCCAGGTGGTTTCCGTGTCTGTCCGGGCGGCGATCATTGCCGTTTCATACAGCGCGTCACCCACGCTGCCACCTCCGGCGGAAACCAGAACTTCGCCTTTACCGACCTGCTGCGGATGTGGAGACGGCGGCGGAGGCGCGACAAATCCCGTATATCGCAGTTTGGTGGCCAACAGAGGGGAAACAGGCCAACTGACATCCAGTGTGGTTGTGGTCGGGTCGGAATGGACCAGCACGGCATCATACCAATTGGCGATCACCTCATCGGCTGCCACTGCCTTTTTTGGTTTTGAAGGCGGGGCAAGAATATCCCGGATCGAGCTGAGGATCACCGGGCGTATTGGCAATTGGTGGGCGGCTTGCAAAAGCGACAGGAACTCTGCCGCCAGCACGCGGCGGCCAAATGGGTAAAGCTCGGTGATCAAAATGTCGGGCTGTAGGGTGACGAGCGTCTGACGCAATGCGTCTGCGCGGCTACCAAGATAGGTTGTGTCGGCGCACGATCCGGTGGGGGTCAACAAGCGGGTGAAATTCACGCCGTCTGAACGCAGGGCAGGAAGCTGCACGAACTCTATGCCATCGGTTTTCAACTGAGAAACCGGAAACCCGCCCGAGGCGAGCACCACATGATGCCCCTGTTGGGCAAACGCCCGACCCAGGGTCAGGGCCCGGCTGAGATGCCCGGTTCCCAACAGATGGGTGACGGCGATCATGACTTTCACGGTGTGATATCCCGAACGGCCAGTCGAACAGGGTCTGGTTGGGCGCGCAGGGTGTCGCCGTCCAATTCGATCACGAACAATCGGTTGCGTTTGATCCGGAATGGGGCTGGACCTTCAAAGTTCCAGCCATGCGCCTGCGCCAGCAGTACCCGCATGATGCCGATATGGCAGACCGCCACCGTATCGCGCCGCAGCCCGGCCACCCAGGGTTGCAGGCGGTCGCGGATCTGTGCCGGCGATTCGCCGTCTGGTGGGCAGAAGTTCCAGCCCCAGTGTTCGATGTGGCGATAGCCGCTGTCGGGGGTGGCGATCAGCTCCTTGCCGTGCTGCCCTTCCCATTTCCCCCAGTTCATTTCGGTCAACGCGGGGTCGGTGCGGGGTGCGCGGCCGGACACCAGTTCTGCAGTTTCAACCGCCCGTTTGAGCGGAGACGCCCAGATATCGGCCTGGTCCCAAGGGGGCGGCAGCATTTGCGCGGCCAATTCGGTGCGTGCGGAGGCATCCAGCGGAATGTCGCTGCGCCCCTGAATGCGGCCAGCGCGATTCCAGTCGGTGTGACCGTGACGAAGTAGGGCAAGGCGGATCATGACGGGGTCTCCAACAGGGGGGTGACAGCTGACCAAAACCGGAGCGACGCAGAACCGATCAGGTGGTTGGCCTTGATATAGTCTCGGGCCGTGCGCCCACGATACTGGCGCAGTTTCGGATCTGCCAGCAGGCGCGAGATTTCGCCAGCCAGAGCAGATTCGCCCTGTTCGAGCGCCGGGTAAGATCCGGGGGCCAACACATCGCGGACCCCAGGCCGATTTTGGGCCACAACAGGGAGACCATGGGCCTGCGCTTCGAGGTAGACCATACCAAAGGCTTCATTCACACCGGGCCACAGAAACAGCCCTGCCCGCCGGTAGGCGTGAGACAAAGCGTCCTGATCCAACCGGCCCAGATATGTCACGCGATCCCCATAGGGGGCCATCAAGGCCCTGACCTGGGGTTCGGCGGGGCCATCTCCGGCGATTTCGAGCCGCCAATCGCCGGGTGTTTGGCCCAGAGTTTCTGCTATGATTTTATACGAGGCGAGCTTGTCGCCCTCGCGCATCATGCCAACGCTGAGGATTGGCCCGTCGAGGTCCGAGGCTGGGGGTAAGGTGTCGGTGGGTAAGAACGGCGGCAGCGGTGCCAGGAGCTGTGTCGGAGGTTTGTCACGCTTGAGGGCAAAATGGTCCTGCCCAGTCAGATGAAACACCAATTGAGCGGCGTCACAGGCGTCATGCGCGGCCTGTGCAAAACCGGCCCATGGTCCGGTCAGGCGCTTCTTGGCGCGGGTGGATTCGATCTGGACATAGGGAATTTGTCGTGCCGTACACACCGCAGGGCCAATCAGATCGGGCGCTTTGTAATAGTTGTGGTAGCTGACCCACAGGTCCGTTTCGGGCAGGTCACGGATCAGCCTGTGTGCTTCGGCAGCGGCCTGTTTGCGGATTTCGATCTGTGCCAGTGGATCACCGGCTTTTTCATGCAACCGCAGTTCGGACACCAAGTTCACCGTGGCATCGTTTTGTCCGATCATTGCAATCAGATTGCGGGCCATTTCCCGGTCCCCGGATGGCGTGGGGTGGGTTGGGGCCTTCATGGGCGCATAAAAAGCGACCTGGGTCATGGATCCTGACACATGGTTTTCAGGCGTTTTGACAGCTGGGCAATACCGGGATCCATGCCAAATTCCGATTTCAGCCGAGCCAACGCAGCTTCGGCCATCTTGGCTGCATCATGTGGGTGGGCCGCGATTTTGGTGATGGCGGTCGCCAAAGTATCGGGCAGATCCTGGGCCAGGGTGCCGTGGGTGCCGTTATCAATGAATTCCGGAATCGCAGAGATTGGTGTGGACAAGATTGGCAACCGTTGCGAAGCAGCCTCCATCAACACATTGGGCAGCCCGTCGCGATCGCCATCATCGGCAATTCGGCTGGGAAGCACAAAGAGGTCGCATTCGCGCATGGCGGCGACCACCTCGGGTTGGTCACAGGCCCCTTTCCAGGTGATACGATCGGCAATACCCGCATCCTCGGCCATATCCTGAAGCAGATCCCGCAGACCGCCGCCGCCAATATGGGTCCAATGCCAATCCAGATCGTCAGGCAACAGGGCAAGCGCCGCGATAAGCCGGTCAAACCCTTTCTTTTCGACCAGGCGTCCCACGGACAACATGTGCAGCGGTTCGTGGGCTTGGCGCCAGAGCCGATCGGGGGCATCGGGGAACCGGGTCAGGTCCAGCCCGTGATAAACCAGATCGATGCGGTCCGGGTCTGGGGATGCATTGCGCAAATGACGGGCACCAAAAGCGGTGCAGGTCGCCCCGAAATCGGCCCCATGATGAGCAGGGTCCAGTTTCTCGGAGATTTCCCAGTCCTGCGAGGTCCAGATGTCCTTGGCATGGGCGGAAAACCCCCAAGGCAGACCCCGGATGATGGCGGCATAGCGTGTGACCGATGCAGGGGTGTGCAGGAAATGGGCGTAGAGCCCGGTTATCCCTTCGGGCAATTCATGGGCCAGAACACAGGCCTGTCCAAACCGGCGAATGCGGTTGGTGGTGGGGTCGCGGCGCAGATCGGCGCGCCAGATGCGATAGGCGGCGGCGTATCCGGGAAATGCCCGCACCGCATCCCGGGCGCGCCAGGTGCGTTCCGGTTCCTGATACAGGTATTCGGGAAGGTATCGCACAGGGGCTTGAAGCTGGTCATGCAATGGATGACGTTTCGTGTCGGTCGGATGACGCAGGGACCAAATGGCAAAGCTGTGCCCCGCCTTTTCGAGGGCGACGAGTTCCTGGGCGATAAAGGTTTCGGACAGGCGCGGCCAGCCCTTGACCACAACAGCAAGCGTCTCGGGCGAAGATGTCATTCAGCAGCCTTTGCAGCGGATTTTTTCAGCAGATGCGCAACCCGGGTTGTCACATAGTCGAGCCCATCAAGCAGCCCGGTGGAAATCGCCATGGATGGGCGGGGCTGCCTTGGCAGCCCGCGGATTGCGGCAATCATCGTCTCGACGGTCATCCCGTCCCGTTTTTCGTCCAACATGCGGACCAGCCCCAATTGTTCGGCCCGCGATGCGCGGATCCATTGTTCCAAACGGGGCACGGTTCGCGGGACAATAACAGCCGGTTTGTCAAAGGACAGGACTTCGCAGAAGGTGTTGTACCCTCCCATGCAGACAACACCCAAGGCACCGGAGAACAGGGTTTCGATCTTGGAATCGAACCCGGTTGCTGTCACCCGGCCATGTAATGCGGCAACGCGGTCTTCAAAGTCGTCACGGGTGTCGCCGGAAAGGAATGGCCCATACACCAACAGCGCGCGTGGGGACAAATCAGGGTCGCGTTCATAAGCTTGCAAGACCAGATCTACCATGGCCTTGCCATCGCCGCCCCCGCCGGGTGTAATCAGAATATAGGGTTGCTCGGGTGGCGGTCCCACTGTGCCCAGATCCCGGCGCAAATAGCCGGTCCAGTGCATCCGGTTCTGAATTCGCTCGCTCAGATCCAGCCCCGCGGTCGGATCATAAATGGATCGCAAACCATAAACCCAGATTTCGTCATAAAAGGTCTCGGTTGCGGGGATGGCGTCCTTGCGGTTCCATTCAACGGCCAGGACATCGGGTTCGTCCAGCACATCGCGAAGCCCCAGGATCAGTTTGCAAGTCCCGGCTGCCTTGAGCATTTCGAGCGTTGGCAGCAGTTCGCCGCGAAACCCGGTGGGTTCTTTGTCGACGATCAGAATGTCGGGCGCATATTGCTGTGCAGTGGACCGGATCAGGCCCGAGCGCAGTTCGGTGGTTTCATCAATGCTCATTCCCATGGTGCGGGAGGCATAGGACCCGTCAGAGCGTTTGATCACACCGGGCAAACGCACATGATCGACACCACGAGGAAAGGCAAAGCGGCCTGCAACAGGTGACCCCGTGAGGATCAGCGCAGAGGCCGACGGATCGGCCGCCGTAATGGCCGCGGCCAGCGCCCGGGAGCGGCGCAAATGACCAAGCCCAAAGGTATCATGGCTGTACAGCATGACACGCGGTCCGCGGTCTGCCGATACCGGCTCCTGTTCTGCACCTGTCCCCATTGTCATGCCTATAGCCTCAGATCCGACCCGGATTTCCCAAAAACACCCTTGAGATCGTAAAGAACGGCGCCGGGTTTGCCCAAGGCCCGAATGGCATCGCTGCCCATTTCCTTGAACTGGTCATGCGCGACAGCAACAATCATGGCGTCATAGGCACCGCTCTCGGGGGCGGTGATCGGGGTGAGCCCATAGTCTGCCAAAGCGGTGTGCGGGTCGACCCAGGGATCATAGAGATCCGGGCTGACAGAATATGCTGTCAGTTCCCGCATGATGTCAGCGACGCGGGTATTTCGCGTGTCAGCGCAGTTTTCCTTGAAGGTGAACCCCATCACCAACACCCGTGCCCCCGACGGATTTATCCCCCGTGCCAGCAGCGTCTTGATCAACTCCTGAGTGACATGCACACCCATATTGTCGTTGATCCTGCGTCCGGCCAGAATCACTTCTGGATGGTACCCCAATTGTTCGGCGCGATAGGTCAGGTAATAGGGATCAACCCCGATGCAATGCCCACCGACCAGGCCGGGACGGAACGGCAGAAAGTTCCACTTGGTTCCAGCGGCCTCCAACACTTCGAGCGTATCAAGCCCCATCCGTGAAAAGATCAGTGAGAATTCATTGACCAGCGCGATGTTCAGATCCCGTTGGGTGTTTTCAATGACCTTTGCAGCCTCTGCGGTCATGATCGACGAAGCCCGGTGCAAGCCGGCTTTGATCACCGGCGCATAAACCGCTTCGACCCGGTCCAGGGTTTCCTCGTCCTGGGCCGAGATGACCTTGACCACGTTTTCCATCGAATGTTCGGCGTCGCCCGGGTTCACGCGCTCGGGGGAATAGGCCAGCTTGAATTGTGCGCCTGCTTGCAACCCGCTGAGCCGCGACAGTTCTGGCCCGCAGACCTCTTCGGTCACACCAGGGTAGACGGTCGATTCCAATATGACCAATGCACCTTCGGCCAAATAGGGTGCAATGGTGGCGCAGGCTCCGCGCACCGGGGCGAGGTCGGGGGCCTTGGCATCCGTAATTGGGGTGGGGACCGCAAGAATGAAGCAACTGCACCCTTGCAGCGCATCAGGGGCTGACGAAAACCGGGCCGTAGAGCTCTGCAACGAGGTATCGGACACTTCGCCATTGCGATCCTGTCCCTGCTGCAAAAGCGCAACATGGGCCGCGTCGGTGTCAAACCCCAGGGTGTCAAAGCCAGCCCGAGCCAAAGCCAGGGCCAAGGGTAGGCCTACATATCCCAGACCCAGAACTGCGATTTTTTCCGCTGGAGTTGGAAGTGCCATAGTTTGCCCTTGTACGTCTCTCTCACAAGCTGCGTTCTCGAGAAATTCGGCGCTTGCTTCCAAAGGATCCGGCCTGCTGGATCCGCCTGTATCAATGTTGTTTCCTGCCTTATCCTGTGTGCCTGAAACTTGCAACGCGATGAGGATCATAACCCCACGCCATCAGGTTGATTTGCCGGGACACGGTCATTTTTTAGCGCGTGAATTGCGCATGTGTGGCAGGTCGAGTAGCTTGCTGTGTAACTTTATCACGGATGTGAAACACTTATGCTGCACTCCCTTTTCCGCCTGCTGTCTCTGTTGGTGTGCCTTTGGGCCATTCCCGTCGCTGTTACGGCCCAGTCGATAACGACCGGCGAAAGCACTTCGGACCTTACTGCCGCTGTACGCGAAGCGGCAGACGCCGGAGTGAGCGTGATTGTCATAGACGGGCAGGGGCAGTTGCTGTCGGGTCCGCCGACGTCCGAGGATGGCGAGGACGAAACGCACGATCCCATGGCTACGGCGTCTCCTTTGATGCAGGCTCAGTCTGAAATTGATGAATTCCGTCACGAGCTCAAATCCAGGCTGGCGGCTTTGCCGTATTCGATATTCGAAGTCCAGTATGTCTTGCGCGAGACCAGCCCTGACGGGCGATTGATGACATTTGTCGAAGTGGTCGGATGGTGTGTGCTGTTGCTGTTGTTCGGCCGGTGGGTGTCGGTCGAATTGTATGGCAAGCGGATCGCACGGCGGTATGTCGTGTCGAGGATCATGGAGAACCCACAGGGCTATTCCGACAAGATGCCGTTCCTGGTGTTCCGCTTTTTCATGGGGCTGGTTGGAACAATCGTGGCGATGGTATTTGCCTATGTCGCCGGGTACCTCATTTTTGGCGCGGCTGATGAACTGTCAATCGAGTTCACGGTCACAGCAGTCTTTACTGCATTTTTTCTCGCCAGGACTGTTTCGGACATGTGGCGCATGGTTCTGTCGCCATTCCTCAGCCAGTACCGGATTCCGTTTTTCTCGGATCGGGATGCTAAACGCCTGTATATTTGGGCTTCGGCATTGGCGACGTATGACATCGTTACCGTGGTGTTTTCGACGTGGGTTGCCGACTTTGGGCTGAACTACAACGTGTATGCGATGGTCTATGGGGCGACGACGCTGGTTGGATCGTTGCTTAATATTGCGATGATTCTGTTCAACGCCCGTGCGATCACCGGTGCCATGCTGGCAGGGCGTCGGCGCGAAGACGTATCCTGGGTGGTGCGGGTTCTGACTGTGGCATGGGCACCTTTCTGCATGTTTTATGCCATCTTCGGCTGGCTCGAACTGGCCTTTGATCTGGTTCTGGAACGCCCGGTTTCGGTGCCGTTGATTGCGGGTACCTATATCGTTTTGATGACAATCATCACGGTCTACGGGATCGTTAATTTTGTAATCGAACGCTATTTCAGCCGGTCACGTGAAATTCGCCAAATGAACGAAGAGGCCGAGGCCGTTCGGGACGCGATAGCGTCGGGGGACGTGGATGATCTGGACGCGTTGGATACACCCACCGTTTATCGTCACCCGATTTCATCGTTCGAAGAACTCGCCCGTCGTGCGGCCGGGATCCTGGCCTTTGCCATCGGCCTTTTGGCATTGCTCAGCATATGGGACCCGGATCTTGCATGGTTGAAAGGAACCTACACCGAGAGGCTGGTGGACGTGATCGTCATCATCTTCATCGGCTATCTCGTCTATCATTTTTTCCGAATTTGGATTGACGGAAAAATCGCCGAAGAAACATCGGATGTGAGCGAAGCAGAATTGGGGGACGAAGGTGGCGCAGCAGGCGCGAGCCGCCTGGCCACTTTGTTGCCCTTGTTTCGCGGTGCAATTCTGGCAATCGTCGTCGTGTCGATCGGCTTGATCGCTCTAATGGAGCTCGGGGTGAATGTCAGTCCGCTGTTTGCCGGTGCCGGTGTTGTTGGTCTGGCAGTCGGGTTCGGATCGCAAACATTGGTGCGAGACATCTTTTCCGGAGCCTTCTTTTTGGTGGATGATGCGTTCCGCAAGGGAGAGTATATCGACATCGGAGATGTCAAAGGAACTGTCGAAAAAATTTCGGTTCGTTCGTTTCAGTTGCGCCACCATCTGGGCGCCCTGCATACGATCCCTTTTGGAGAGATCAAAGTCCTGACCAATTATTCTCGTGATTGGGTGATCATGAAATTACCGCTGCGCGTCACCTATGACACGGATGTGGAAAAAGTGCGAAAGCTGGTCAAGAAGCTGGGGCAGGAGTTGCTGACTGATCCGGTGATTGGGGATAACTTTATTCAGCCGTTGAAATCCCAGGGTGTGATTGAGATGCAGGATTCGGCCATGATCATCCGGGTCAAATTCATGACCAAACCGGGCGATCAATGGTTGGTCCGCAAAAAGGTTTTCCAGGACATTCGTGAGATGTTTGAACGGGAGGGGATCAAGTTTGCTCACCGTGAAGTCACGGTACGTCTGGCTGATGAACAAGCCGAGAAGATGACGCCCAAGCAGAAAGAAGCCGCTGTAGGGGCAGTCCAGGCCGCCATTGATGAAGATATGATGGCGGATTTGAATGAGGGTGGGGATGATCGCTGACCCGTGGCCAAAGCGGCGAAAAATTTTCTAAAATTTTTTCCAAGACTTTTAAAAAAGTCTTGGCCCCGCCGAAGACCTGTAATGACCCGCACATCCGCCAAGTCAGGTGTGCGGGTCATTGCATTTTGACGCTGTATCCTGGGCCATATCAACTCGAATGGAATGGGGAATGCCGTAGAGAAGGCAATCACCACACCATTTTATTGTTGATAAGGATCCAAGCTGTCGCGCAACCCGTCTCCGAGGAAATTGAAAGCCAGGACGATCACGACAATCGGCAACATTGGAATAGCCGTCCAGGGGTAGATTTCGATCGATGCCAGATTCTGGGCATCGTTCAACATCACCCCCCAGCTGACTGCTGGCGCTCGCAAACCGAGCCCCAGGAAGGACAAGGCTGTTTCACCCAGTATCATCGCCGGAATGGATAGAGTTGCAGATGCAATCAGGTGCGACATGAAGTTGGGCAACAGATGTTTACGAATAACCCTGCCTGAACTGGCCCCCATCATTTCGGCGGCTCGTACGTATTCTTCCTCACGAAGTGACAGGAATTTCGCGCGTACCGAACGGGCCAACCCCGGCCAGTCGAGGATTCCCAGAATGACCGAAATGATGAAAAATACTGCGACAGGTGACCAATTGGACGGCACCGCTGCGGACAGGGCCAACCACAACGGCAGTTCTGGAAGGGATCTCAGGATTTCGATCACCCGGTTGATCACCCAATCAATCTTGCCTCCGAAATACCCGGCAACGGATCCAAAGAAGATCCCAAGCACAAAAGACACCGTGATTCCAATCAGCCCCACGGTCAAAGAGAGTTGAGCCCCATACAGGATGCGGCTGAAAACATCGCGCCCCAATCTGTCCGAGCCCCAAAGGAATACCGTTGAATCATCGGACGCGCAAAACAGGTGGGTATCAGATGGAATCAACCCAGCCAGCTTGTATTCCTGGCCTTCGCAGAAGAAGTCGAGCTGGAGCGGACGGTCCAGGTCTGGCACGAATTCCCACTGGAATGTTTCCAGATTGGCTTCACTCTCCACTGGATAGATAAAGGGGCCCAGAAATTCACCATCGTGGAACAAATGCACCGATTGAGGGGGTGAGAACAAATGATCCGGGTGGCGTTCGTTCGGCCCATAAGGGGCAATGAACCCAGCCACCGGCAGCAACAGGTAGCAGATCAACAGGAACAACCCGGAAATCAATCCCAACTTGTGGGATTTGAACTTGCGCCAGATCAGCAGCCAATTCGGCGCATCCAGATCTGCCCGCTCCAGTTGCTGAAGGGACACCTGCGGATCATATGGGGCGTCATCGACATAGCGGCCATCGGGGAGTTTGCTCATGCGTCACGTCCCTCATATCGGATGCGCGGGTCAAGGATCACCAGCAGAACATCTGAGATCATTGTTCCGATCAGCGTTAGAAGGGCCACGAACATCAGAACGAACCCGGACAGGAACATGTCCTGAGATTTCAGCGCCTGTAGCAACGCGGGCCCGATGGTTTGCAGACCCAGCACCACAGACACCAGAACAGAGCCGGACACCATTGACGGCAACAGGTTGCCGATATCCGCGACAAAGGGATTAAAGGCGACACGTAACGGGTATTTGGTCAACATGCGGGATGGCGACAGACCTTTGGCGATGGCGGTTTCCACATAAGGTTTGCCCAGCTCGTCCAACATATTGGCACGCAGGCGCTGCATCATGGCCGATGCACCGGATGTGCCGATCACAAAGGTTGGAACAATCAGGTGAACGAGAATGGATTTCACCTTGTCCCAGCTCATCGGTTCGCCTTCAAATTGGGGATCCATCAGCCCGCCGATCGGCAGGTCAAAGAGCTTGTGACCATAGTAGAACAGGATCAACGCCAATAGAAAATTGGGCGTCGCAAGCCCCAGATAACCGACAAAGGCAGATGTATAGTCGACCCAGCTGCGCGACCGGGCCGCGGCGAGTACGCCCAATGGAAGAGCGACCAGATACACGAACAGAACCGCTGCGAGATTGACCAGAACTGTCAACCACAGGCTGTCTCCGACAATTTCGGATACCGGCCGGTCGAATTCAAAGGACCAGCCGAAATTGCCCTGGATCATGCCCGAGAACCCGTGGGGGCCGGGCATGAAACCCATCCAGATCATATATTGCTGCCACAGGGGGCGGTCGAGCGCATATTCGGTTCGAAGGAATTCGGCCTTGGCAACACCTGCAGATTGCCCCGAGGCCCTCAGTTCCGCGATCTGGTTGGACAGATAATCGCCTGGCGGCAGGTTGATAATGACAAATACCATCACCGACACCACCAGCAGCGTCAGCAGCATGGTTCCAAATCGGTAGATGGCATAACGCAGAATGTCCATCAGCCGTCACCGCCCTCAAAGAAAAACTCGTCCATCCGATGAACACCAAAGTGAGCGCCGGGATCCCAGGCCCACATGCCTGTTTCCGGAATGTTGCGCAAAGTGTTGGACACCACGACGGGCTGTGGCGCTTCGGCCAGGATGCCAATGCCGTAGATCTGATCTGCGTGAATCTTCAGCATTTCGGTCCACGCACTTTCACGCTCTGCATCGGTCGAGGCGCGATCCCATTGCAGCGCCAGCTCCATCAGACGCTGGGCTTCGGGCATATCGGGTGCTTCGCCGACTTCGCCATCAGTCTGATAGTATTGGCCCCACTTGGGCCAGGCCAGGAATTCCTGATGGCGCGGAGCGAGATAGCTGGGTGACGTATATGTTTGGGGGAGACCATTGTCCCAACCGAACCAGACTGACGCCATGGCTGAACCGGAAAACACCCGGTTGCGAAGGATGTCGCGATCCAGTGGCCGTTGAACCAGCTTTACGCCAACGTCGCGCCAGTCATCAGTGATGATTTGAAGGGCGTTTTCGACCTCCTGGCGTTCACCGGCAGTTTCGATCACGAACTCCATCGGGCGTCCGTCGGGCAATTTGCGAATGCCGGCCCCATCCCGGTCCCCCAATCCCGCTTCGTCCAACAGTTTGTTGGCCATGTCGGGATCATAGGCGGCCCAGGCGTCACGATTGGCCTGTTCAAAGAACGGGCTTGCGGGCAAGACCGTCATGGCACCGGGTTTGGCCAGCTTGAAGTACAAAGCCTTGTTGATGGAATCGCGGTTGATGGCCAGGCTGAGCGCCCGCCGAACACGGACATCGCGCAACACATTGCGCCAGACATCGCCCGCAAAGTTCAGATTTGGATAGATGGCGATTTGCGAGGCAACCCCGGTTTTCCACAGATAGGTCCGATAGTTGCCACCGTCCTTTTCGCCTTTTCGCAGGATTGGGATATCACGAAAGCCCAGTCCGCGGGCCTGGATTTCGGCCTCTCCAGCGTTGGATTTCGCGGCCACCAAACCGGGCGAGACAATCTCCATTTCGACCACGTCGATATAGGGCAGCTGCAGACCCTTGGAATCGACGCGATGGTAGTAGGGATTGCGCACGAACAGATGGCGTATCTTTTTGCCCGAGGTCGCGTTCACCCATGGCTGCAAGGTCGGCAGTTCGTGGTTGTCGAACTTGTACATATTGTCGAGTTTGTTGTGCAGGGCCGGCCAGCTTTTGACCCGATAATAATCCACCTCTTCGGCCAGAACGGTTTCGTCGGCGTATTTTGCATGAAAGGTTTTCAGGAAATGCGCTGGCCGATAGATAAAGGGTGGACGCGCCTGTGCCAGGGATTGCAGGAAATTTGGGTTGGGATTGGCCCATTCATAGACCACCGTCTGTGCATCAGGAAAAGAGACCTGGGGCAGTTCGCCTTCGATGCGCAGGAAATCCGGCGGACCGGCGGGGCTCAGCAAAGGGCTATTGGCGACGTCTTCCCACCAGTACCTGAAATCTTCAGACGTAAAGGGTGCGCCATCTGACCAGCGATGGCCTGTACGCAGCTTCAAAGTAAACTTGCGGTTGTCTTCGTTTTCGTAAGCGGCCAGCAGATCCGGACGCAAGATATAGTTTTCATCGTATCCAATCAGGCGGGCATACCCATAGACGACCATTTGGCGGATGTCCTTGGACCGTGTCACCATGGTGTTGAGCGTGCCGCCCTGGATTCCGAACACCCGACCTTTGTCCTCGAGATTCACGACCAGGGGATCTTCTGGAATGCGTTCCTGAACCGGAGGCAGATCACCGCTGTCCACTTCTTCCAGAAAAAACTCACTTTCCTGCATGTGGGGTGCGGCAAACACTGACATCGGAGCCAGAGCGGCTGCCAGCACGAGCGAGGTGATGGATTTGGGAAGATTAAACATGACAACGTACCTTGTGGCCGGGTTCCAGCTCGATCAGCGACGGGACAGCAGAGGGGGTAAAGCGGAACTGCTCGGACCAGCTGTCCGGACTTCCGGCGCCCAAAGCGACCAGTTTCAAGTTGATGGGGCGGTCAATATCCGGGGTTGGCTGCGCCGCGATCAGCGCCTTGGTGTAGGGGTGTTTGGGGTCGTGAAACAGCGTCTCGGGGCTGCCTTGTTCAATTATCAGCCCCTGGCGCATCACCGCGACTTCGTCAGCAATGCGGGCAACCACAGCCAGATCGTGGCTGATGAACAGATAACTCAATCCCTTGCGGTCCTGAATCTCTTCGAGCAGAGACAGGATCTGTTCCTGTACCGAAACATCCAGCGCCGAAGTGGGTTCGTCGCACACAATCAGCGTGGGGTCCAACATAAGAGCACGGGCAATCGACAAACGCTGCCGCTGACCGCCTGAGAATGCGTGCGGGAAACGCATCAACATGTCCGGGTTCAACCCGACCTGTTGCAGCATCTCGGCGGCCTTGTCCTTTTGTTCTGAGCGGTTGCCGATCTGGTGAATTTCCAATGGCTCGGTCATTGCGCCAAGAACCCGCATTCGGGGGCTAAGCGACGAATAGGGGTCCTGAAATACCATTTGGGCTTCGCGCTGAAACGCGGTTCGTGCGGCGCGATCCATCTGGTGAACGGCAGTGGCCGGAGAATCGGGATGAGGTCGAAACCAGACTTCGCCGCCGGGGTCCGGAGGCTCGGCTCCCAGTGCAATCCGTGCGGCAGTGGTTTTGCCCGACCCGCTTTCGCCGACAATGGCCAGAGTTTTGCCCCGCGGCAACGACAGGTCCACACCACGGCATGCATGAACCAGCGTTTCGGGTTTCCAAGGTGATGCGCTGCGCAGTTTGTACGTCTTGTTGACTGCCTTGAGTTGCAGGATCAGATCTGTGGTCGAGGAATCCACGACTGCGGCTGCGGCATCGGGGATGGATGGAGCCGCGTTGAACAGTTGCTGGGTATAGGCATGGGCAGGTGCGCGCAGAATCGCTTCGGCAGACCCGGACTCCATGATCCGGCCCTTGTGCATCACCACCACCTGTTCGGCCATATTGGCGACCACACCCAGATCGTGGGTTACCAAGATCATCGCCATCCCGGTATCGCGCTGAAGCTCCTTCATCAGTCCGAGCACTTGGGCCTGTGTCGTTACATCCAGTGCCGTGGTGGGTTCATCTGCAATCAGTAAATCGGGCTTGGCCACCATGGCCATGGCGATCATCGCCCGCTGGCGCATCCCCCCCGACAATTCAAAGGGATAGGAACGATACGCCCGTTCCGGATTAGGAAAGCCGACGCGCTCAAAAGTTTCCAGAACGGTTTTCTTGGCTTGGCTTTCGTTCTGGCCGCGATGCAGCCACAGAACTTCGGAAACCTGATTGCCGATCCGGTGCAGCGGCGACAGGGACCGCATGGGTTCCTGGAAAATCATGGAAACCGTGTCACCACGCACCGCGCGCATGCGCCGTTCGGTCATGGCAGTTAGATCCTGTTCCCCCTTTGAACCGCGCAGGATTATGCGCCCGGAATGGATCCGCGCAATCCGGGGCAGGATGCGCAGCACAGCCCGGCAGGTGACTGTCTTGCCCGATCCGCTTTCGCCGACCAGGGCCAGAGTTTCACCCGGTTGCACTTCAAAGCTGACGTCGCGAACCACAGGCGCGCCATCGCCAAAACCTATGCTCAGATCTTCGACTGATAAAAGGGGCTGCATTCAGGCACGCCCACCTTTCAGCCGATCCAAATGCATCACGTCTTCATCCCCCAGTTTTTTTCTTACCTTGGCAAGCCGCGCCCATGTTAGTCAAACCCCAATTCCCGTGTTTTTCGGGACTTACGTATGGAAAGGCCGTTTGCGCTGCCTAATAGTGCCGCTTTGTATCATTGAAGTGTGGAATGAAGGTCATACATCTTTTGGCCTACACATTTTTGTTATTCTCTGACATCACCACTGCCATTCCCATTGCCAAGGAGCATGACCCGTGATCACCCGCCTTGATCTGTTCATTGACCGGATGGTGTCCCAGCGCGCCTGCCTGGATTTCGCCATTGCTGAAACCGATGACCTGACCGGACCCGTGTTCGAGCTGGGTCTGGGGAACGGACGCACCTTTCATCACATGCGCGAGAACATTCATGGGCGCGATGTTTATGTGTTCGAGCGCGCGGTTGCATCACATCCGGACAGCACGCCAGCCGAAGAATTGACCATTCTGGGGGATGTGATGGAAACCCTGCCGCAATCGCTGGAGCGGTTTGGTGCAACGGCCAGCCTGATTCACGCGGATCTGGGGGGGCACAATCGTGCCAAGAATGACGTCTTTGCCCGCGCGGTGTCCCCGTTGATCGAGCCGCTTTTGGCACCTGGTGGGTTGATGGTGTCTTCGGACCGGATGTATTTCGACAACATGATTGAACTGCCGTTGCCCGACGGCGCGGTCGAAGGTCGATGCTTTATTTACAAGAAGTGATGATCTCTGGGGGGCGTGACCTATGTCGGCCTCCCAATCGGGGGCTGGCGTCAATTCTGGATCAACGCGGCTCTCGCAACGGACCAAGGTGACACCATGAACGCAATCCTGACCCTGAACGCTGGTAGTTCGTCGATCAAATTCGCGGTCTACAGTGATGCGCCCGAACCCGAGTTGTTGCAAGTCGGGCAGGTGGAGAACCTGGGGCCCATCGCGCAATTGACGCTGAACCGCACGGCAGCGCGCCCCATCGGCCCAGCCGATCACGCCAGCGCCCTGCCTGCGATCCTTGAGGCTGTGTCACCGGTGTTGGCGGGGCGCGAACTGGTCGGTGTCGGCCACAGGATCGTGCATGGTGGAAAAAGCTTTGTTGCCCCTGTTGTGTTGGAGGCGGAACAGCTGACCCAATTGGAGGCGCTGGAACCGCTGGCCCCGTTGCATCAGCCCCACAATCTGGCCACGGTTCGGGCGGCGCAACGGGCATTTCCCGATGTTCCACAGGTGGGGTGTTTTGATACGGCATTTCACGTGGGGCATCCGATGGTGAATGATGTGTTTGCCCTGCCGCGCCGGTTTTACGAAAAGGGTGTGCGCCGCTATGGGTTTCACGGGTTGAGCTATGATTACATTACCCAGACGCTGCGCCGGGATTATCCGGAACTCGCCGCAGGGCGGGTGGTCGTAGCACATCTGGGGAATGGCGCGTCGATGTGCGCAATTCGCGATGGCCAAAGCATCGGATCGACAATGGGGTTTTCGGCGTTGGATGGCCTGCCGATGGGCACGCGATGCGGTCAGCTGGATCCAGGTGTGTTGCTGTATCTGATGGATCAAGGGCTGAGCCGCGAGGCGATTACTCATATCCTGTACAAGGAAAGCGGGCTGAAGGGGTTGTCGGGGATGAGCCACGACATGCGCGCGCTATTGGCCAGCGATGATCCGCACGCGGCCGAGGCAATCGACTATTATGTTTTCCGCATCAGGCGTGAATTGGGGGCTATGGCGGCTATTCTGGGCGGCATTGACGGGCTGGTGTTCTGTGGAGGCATTGGAGAAAACGCGGCTCCAATCCGCGCACGTGTGCTGGACGGGATGGAGTTTCTGGGGCTGCATCTGGATGCGTCGGCCAACAGGGCAGGTGGCCCGCTGATCAGTACGGGCCAAGCCCATGCTTTGGTTATTCCAACAGATGAAGAGCGGGTTATCGCGCGCGCTGTTGTGCGCCTGTTGTGACCGGGATGGTGTTGGGGGTGGAAGGTGTTACTGTGTCACCCAATCAAAGGCATTCAGGACCCTGACCATGCTCAAGCTCAAGCCGAACTGTGAATGTTGTGATGTCGATCTGCCGCCGAACACCGATCAGGCACGGATCTGCACCTTTGAATGCACATTTTGCAAAGACTGCGCGGATCGGCATTTTGACGGGGTCTGCCCGAATTGTGGCGGCAACCTGGTGTCCCGCCCGATCCGTCCCACGGCGCTGTTGCACAAGTTTCCAGCCTCGGCAGAGCGGTTTATCAAAGATCATTCGGCGTGCCGAAAGGCGAGCGATCCAGGGTAGGTCGTTTGACGCAACAAAGGGGGCCAATAAGGCAGGTCGGATATCTGTCCGCGTGCTACCCACCCCGACCCTGGGGGCCCGCCCAAAGGGCAAGAACCCCACCAGCCCCTGTTCAAAATTGGAGATCCAGACGTGTTCACGATTGGCACCTTGTCCCGAAAAACCGGAACCAAGGTGCAAACCATCCGCTATTACGAACAGATTGGTCTGATGCACGAACCAGGGCGGACTGCGGGCGGCCAGCGCCGCTATGATTCTGCGGATTTGGATCGTCTGGCGTTTATTCGCCATGGACGCCAACTGGGATTTGGGCTGGTGGCCATTCGGGAATTGCTGGATCTGGCTGACAACCCGGATCAGCCCTGTTCGAATGCGGATTCGATTGCCCAGCGGCAATTGGTTCAGGTGCAGCAGCGGTTGCTGCGGTTAAAGGCGCTCGAAAAGGAATTGAAGCGGATGATTGATGACTGCGACGGCCACACGGTCAGCAATTGCCGGGTGCTGGAAGTTCTACGGGATCATTCCGAATGTCTGACGGATCACGACAACATCGGTGAATGAGCCGTCTTTGGGGGGAGCTCACCCAAACGTGAAGCGAATTGGGTTGAAGAAAATCGGGCCGATGCCCTGATGATGGTTGGCGATCTACCGAATCCAATAACGATAACGAGCAGGCCATGACATCCCAAAGACTGACGCGCCGAACGGTGCTTTTAACTGGCGCAGCGTATGGCGCTGCTGCCGCACCGTTGCTGGCGCAAACTGGAATAGCCGCCGGTGAACCGGTTGAACCGGCCTTGGCTGCTCCACCGGTGCGCCGAAACATCTCGTCCTTTCGGGCGGCCAATTGGCAGGACCATTTTGACACGCTGAAAGACGGTGCGATCCTGTGCGACATCGACTCGCGCGCGGTTCAATTCTGGTCAGAAGATCAAAGCGTCTACAAGATGTACCCATCAAGCGTTCCGCTGAGCGAGGACCTGACAAAACGCGGCTACACAACTGTCATTCGCAAGGTCGAAGGCCCCAGCTGGCGACCGACCCCGTCGATGAAAGAACGTAACCCGGAATGGCCGGATTATTGGCCTCCGGGTCCGGACAACCCGCTGGGCACCCACGCGCTTTACCTGTCATGGCAGTATTACCGGGTCCATGGCACCGGCGACACCCGCAAGATTGGTCGCAAATCGTCGAATGGCTGCGTCGGGCTTTACAACGAACATATCGCGGAACTCTTTGCCCTGGCCAAGGTCGGGACGCAGGTGAAACTGTTCTGAAGGCCCGTTTAGAAGCGATCCTTGACCAAATGTGTCAGGGACGCGCCGGTTTCGTAATAGGCCTGGCGGAGTCCGGCGTATGGCAGGTGGTGATGGATGACAGGCGGTACCGGCAAACAGTCGGGATTGCCTGACAGCAGGGACCGGGCCATGCGTTGACCAAATACTGTTCCAGGCCCAATGCCGCGTCCAGAGTATCCAAAGGCCACCAGGGCGGTATCACCCAACGATTGGATCTTGGGCAAATATTCGGCGGTCATGGCAATCCGCCCATACCACGCCTGTCCCAGCTGCAGTCCTGACAGCTGCGGAAACATTCGGTTCAACTTGCGTAGCAACCAGCTGCGATGGATCCCGCTGGCTGGGTGCCCCAGATCGCCCATGGCCCCGATGATCAATCGCCCGGCCTGATCCAGACGCCAGGAAGACATGACCAGCGCTGTGTCCCAGCACCCCTCTTGATTGGGCAAGATGGAATGGCGCTGGGCGTGGCTCAGCGGCTCGGTGGCTGCCTGAAAGTAATGCACGGGAATGACACGCGGCGTGATCATGCCTTCAATTGGCAGGGAATAGGCGTTGGTTGCCACAATTAGATTGTGGGCCGTGATCTTGCCCTTTGGAGTGACAACGCACCAGCCATCCGGGGTTTTGGTGACAGAGATCGCAGGTGAATTCTCATGTATATGTGCCCCCGCATCGACGGCGGCCCGGGCCAGCCCTTTGGCATAGGCCAGCGGTTGGATGGTTCCCGCGCGTGGGTCAAACAACGCACCATACACGCGATCAGATCCGACACGCGCGATGGTTTCGTCCCTTGATAGGAGTTGTACCGGGGCTCCCAGCGCTTTCTGCTGGTCGTATCTATTGGTGAGATCCGTCATGCCTGCAGGAGCATGGGCGCAATGAAGGGTGCCTTTGCGAACTGGCTCACACTGGATGTCATGGTCTGTGATCAATTGAAAAACCAGATCCGGCGCAGCGGCGAGCATTCTGGTCAATTGCAAACCTGTGACCTCTCCCAACCGGTCTATGATGTCATTGGGCGGCAACCACATTCCGGCATTGACCAGCCCGACGTTGCGCCCTGATCCGCCCCAGCCGATTTCGCGCGCTTCGATGAGCCGGACTTTGGCCCCGTCCTGAGCGGCGTGCAGCGCGGCGGACAAACCGGTATAGCCCCCTCCGATGATCGCCAGATCTGCCTTTGCTGATTGGGTCAGCGCAGCGGCGTTCGCGGTTTCGCGGCAAGATTTGTGCCACAGGCTGTCTGACAGTTCCGATGTCATGGCTTGGTCCAGTTCGTTGAGCGTTCTGATCGCCCGGAAAAGCGGGGCAAAAAGATGCCTTCCATATCTCCACAACTATTCCTATTGAAACAAATTCCAAAAGCCATGAGTAATCATCATATGATAGCACCACGTAGATTGCTTCCTTCGGTTCCCTCCCTGCTTGCGCTCGAAGCTGTGGATCGGCTTGGCAGCGCCTCGGCAGCCGCCGAAGACCTGTCTCTGACCCAAAGCGCGATCAGCCGTCAACTGAAGCAACTGGAAGAACAGATGGAGGTCGAACTGATCTCGCGAGACCAGATGCGGCTCAGGTTAACGCCTGCAGGGTCCGAGTTCGCGCGGGAAGCACGGTTTCTTCTGTCCCGACTGGCGCAGGCTTCGGTCAAGCTGCGCGCCAATCGGGCAGGAACCAGTTTGGACCTGTCGATACTCCCGTCTTTCGGGCTCGGCTGGCTTGCGCCCAGGCTCAGGGACTTTGCCCGACTGCACCCGGATATAACGGTGAATTTGCAGACTCATACGCTGCCGTTTGATTTCGGTACACGGGCAGCTCAGGCGGCCATTCACTATGGCAAACGGGATTGGCCTGATGTGGAGTATGTTCGGTTGATGTCCAAACGGGTCCGGCCCGTGTGTGCGCCGTCGTTGATCGGCGAGGGCGTGTTACAATCTGCGGACCTTCTGGGAATGCCATTGCTGCATCTTCAGGATCATCCGGATCGCTGGGAGCGATGGTTTGCCCACCAAGGGGTGCAGGCCAAGGATCTCCAGGGGATGTTGTTTGACCAAAGCGTGACCATGACTCAGGCTGCAGTGCATGGATTGGGAGTGGCTTTGCTGTCCACTTTCCAGGCGCAGGAGGAAGTTGACCGAGGGCGCTTGTGCTATGCAACACAGGATACCGCTGTCGCCATGGGAGACTACTTTCTGGTGTGGCCGCGGGCGGAGACGGGCCAGCAATCTTTGACAGCGTTCCGGACGTGGTTGGTCTCACAGGCTCTTCAGGAGGAAGAGGGCCCCGGGTGACGCTGTGGGGCGACTCGGGGTTTGTTCCCCAAACCGGACTTTCCAAATGGCGAACTGAATGAGTCGAGTCGCGCAAATCCTATATTTGGTATTGGTTTCATTGAGCGCTACCAAAT